>NZ_JAAAJC010000001.1:1261215-1384276 GCF_009900715.1 Halococcus salsus | reverse complement strand
TGAGGTACTGAGTTTAGGCCCCGAAGACGAGTCCGACGGCGACACCGATCGAGATCACGGCGGAAATGGAGATGGTCGCCCACTCCCGGCGACCGAGCTCGTCGGGGACTCTCCCGAGCCCCCGACGGACGGCGAGCCAGGAATCCTTACTCCGGGGAGTCGTTCCGCGAGCGGGCGAACTCGACGGTTCGTTGCTCGGTCGCCGGTTCGCCCTCGGCTTCGTCGTCCTCACCCTCACGCTCGCTTTCGCGGTCGCCGAGCGGGTCTGGAACGTCGGCAGTGTGAGGCTGGTCAAAGACATCCCGTAGGCGCTTGACGAGATACGAGAGCAGCGCCATCGTCACCGGATAGACGAAGTAGACAACACCGCCCTGTGACTTGCGGATGTTCTCGATCACGTCGATCCCGACCATATCGAGAAGGATCACGAACCCACCGAGACAGAGAACGGCGATCAGCACCGACTCGAAATCCGGAAGCGAATCCCGAACCCGCTCGGCAAGCGCGTCTCGATCCATGTGCTCACTGTTTGTGGCATATCCTATACAAGTTTTGCCGATTCGGAGACGCTACGAGAGCGACCACGAGCCCGATCGGACCATCCCCGCCCCGTACCAGCAAAATCCAAGCCCAAGAATACCGACCAGAACCATGCCAGCAATCGAGCCTGCGAACGGAACGAACGCGAGCGTGAGCAGTCCCCAAACGACGAGATAGAATCCGTGTGAGCGGGAGTTGTACGTCCAGTTGGCCATACCTCGACGTAGAATCAGCGCCGGGATAAGTCATTCCTCCAAGCACGATCCGACCGGCATTTATCCGGGAAGCCGAGGCATTCTTCTACGGACACACTACGATGACTGAAACTCGCTCTCGACAGACGAAACGGATCGTCGGCGTTCTCGCACTCGCCACCATGCTCACGGTCGCTGGCTGTAACGGTATTCTCGGTAGCAACCAACAGAACACTGCTAACTCGACCGTCGCCTCTGGCGGCGACCAGCAGACGGTCACGAACAGTTCGACCGTGACGCCCCTCGACGTGCCCACGGACGAGCCTACAGCGAGCTCGGCCAAGCAACTCGCGCCCGGCCTCACGAGCACGGGCGTCACTGATTCCGGCGCGCTACTCCGAGCACACACCGCCTACTTAGAGAATCACTCGACGATCACGCGGGCGAACAGCAGCGTCGTCGCGCCGAACGGCACTGTCGTCTTCTCCGTGAACCAGACCATCCACAGATCCCGATCCGGCGACCGAATCGCGTTCAGTTCGAACTACACGGGCTCGATCTCCGGTAGCACGAACGTCACGCGCGTCGACGGATGGACGGTTGGTGAAGAGACCTATGTTCGCCAGACCTTCAAGAACGGCACCACCGGCTACGCTCAACCCGCTGGTGACTCGGTTGCGACCGATGGAACGCTCGGGGCGACGACGCTCTCGACGTATCTCTCGGATGCCGAGCAGGGTAACATCTCCGTCGAGACCCAGCAGGTGAACGGCTCGCCGCGGTACGTGGTCGCCGGCGCGCTCTCGAAGTCGAACCTCTCCGCCGACTACCGGCTCTCGATCGACGAACAAGGTGTGACCCGTGATCTCGTCGCTGTGCAGCCGAATCCGACCGGCGGCAACTCCATTCGTGTTCACGTCACGCTGGAGAGCGCCGACTCGGTTGCACTGGAAGCGCCGGCGTGGCTCTCCGAGGCGCGACAGCAGACCGGGACGCCTCCCTCGTCGATGCCGACCACCCCTGCCACCACCACACACCTCGGAACGAGTGAATCCTCGATGGATACAGCGACCGACACCGGAGAGAACGGCAACACGACGATCGACGGACTCGTCGAAACGACCGTAACGTAGGCACAGCCACCGGATTATATGGGGCCGCGGCTTCTATCAGGGCACAATGGTTCGCCAACGGATCAAGGCTGTTTTCAAGTTCGGACTTTATGTGTTCGCTCTCGGGTTCGCCCTCTTTCTTCGGAAGGCGACAGCCGACCTTCCCGATGACGAGTGAATCGAGCCGAACCAACCCCTCTTGCCGGGCGCTCTGGTGTTCGGAGCGGGAACGTCTGCACTTGCTGGGTTGCTCACTGATCACGACGTATGTGGGATTCGGGCGAGTCGACGACGGTTCCTCTTCACCTTCCTCTGGAGCGGGAAGGATCGGGTGCTCGCTCGGTTCGCGTCAAACCCAGTCGCGTGTCGAGGAAAGAAGACGTCGAAAACGTGCTTCAGGGGCAAAGCCGAAAGGAAAACCCATTTCTGGAGGTGGTTTTCGTCATTCAGATACTTCATCACCTCGCCCTCAACACGGAACATCGGTCCGAGCGAACCCGACTATCGGTCGTCGCTGGGTTTCAGGCGTGAGAGTCGCATCGCGTTGCCCGTCACCCCGAGGCTCATCCCCATATCGCCGACCACGACCGCGAGTGCAACGCTCACGTATCCCAGCGGGACACCGACGGCCAGCAGTGCCTTCACACCGAGGCTCGTCCAGATGTTCTGGCGGACCACGTCGTTCGCCGTTCGTGAGAGCCTGTAGAGATACGGGAGATTCCCAACGTCGTCCCCCATCAAGGCGATGTCGGCGGTTTCGAGTGCCGTATCCGTCCCTGCTGCGCCCATCGCGATCCCGACGTCGGCGGCGACGAGTGCGGGTGCGTCGTTGATGCCATCCCCGACCATCGCGACGTTGCCACGTACCGCCTGCAGATCCTCGATAGCAGCCACCTTCTCGTCCGGGAGCAGTCCCGCACGGTACTCGTCGACACCGACCTGCTCGGCGATGGCTCGCGCCGTTCCCTCGTTGTCACCAGTGAGCATCACGACGTGGTCGACGCCACATTCGTGTAGTTGCTCGACGGCACGCTGCGAGGTCGGGCGGACTTCGTCGGCGACCGCGACCGCCCCGATCAACTCGGTTTCCGTGCCAACGAGAACCACCGTCCGCCCTTCGTCTTGGAGTTCGGCGAGCACGTTCGTATCGAACGCTTCCTGCTCTGACGGACTACTTCGGGAGACGCCATCCGGGATAGTACCCCCGTCGGTCGCGCCACGGGTCTGGGAGAGGTCGAAACCGAGCTCCTCGAACAGCGCCGGTTTGCCTGCGTAATACGTCTCGCCATCGATCTCGGCTCGAATGCCCCTTCCAGTCAAGCTCTCGAACTCCGATGGCGTCGGGAGGTCAGTGAGACCGGCTTCGTCCGTCCGGACGAGGATCGCCTCGGCGATGGGATGTTCGCTCCGTCGTTCCAGACTTGCCCCGTATCTGAGAACGTCCGTCTCGGTGTGGTCTCCCAGCGGAACGACTTGGGTGACCGTGAGTTCTCCTTTGGTGAGCGTGCCCGTCTTGTCCAGCGCGACGGCATCGACCGCGCCCATCGCTTCGAGGTGGTTCCCGCCCTTGATCAGCACGCCGTTCTTCGCCGCGCTCGTGATGCCGGAGACGACCGAAACAGGTGTCGAGATGACGAACGCGCACGGACACGCGATGACGAGCAGGGTCAACCCACGGACGAACCACGTCTCCCAGGGCCACCCGAGCGCGAGCGGTGGGACTACTGCTGTGAGGATCGCGAGGACGACGACCAGGGGCGTATAGTACCCCGAAAACCGGTCGACGAACTGCTCTTGGTCGGTCTTGTTCTCCTGGGCTACCTGTACCATCTCGATGATGCGTGAGAGCGTCGAGTCGCCCGCTTTCGAGGTGACTTCTACTTCGAGATAGCCCTCCTCGGTAAGGCTTCCAGCGTAGACGTCCGCGCCGTCGGATTTGTCGACGGGGACGCTCTCCCCGGTGATCGGTGACTCGTCGACGGCGCTCTCGCCGTCGAGAACGGTTCCGTCGAGCGGGATCTTCTCGCCAGGGCGGACGATCACGGTCTCCCCCACCGCCACGTCCTCGGTCGGCACGGTCACCTCCTCGCCGTCCCGGCGGACCGTAGCCTCGTCCGGCGAGAGTTCCATCAGTTCACGAAGCGAGTCCCGTGCCCTGTCCATCGCGTAGTCCTCGAGGAGCTCCGCGATACTGAACAGGACCGCGAGCGTCGCCGCCTCGACGAAGTAGCCGATACCCGTGGCCGCGATGATCGCCGTCCCCATCAGCAAGTCGATATCGAGACTCAGGTTTCGCGCCGAGTAGTACCCACTACGAACGACTGGAGAGCCGCTGACAGCGATCGCGACGAGAAAGAGCCCATCCGAAAGGCCCAACGGTGAGCTGAGAACGGTCGCTATATCCACGTTCTGCCCGGCGAGGATAAATTCGAAGAGAAGCCCGAACACGAGGAATCCCGCCCCAACCCACGTCTTGATCGCGCGAGAACTCGTCCATATCTCAGACGGCGGGGCGATGCTCATCCCGCTATCCGCACCTCCCTCAGAACCATTTCCGCTGCCGGTAACCTCGTAGCCCGCTCCTTCGATAGCTGCGACCACCTCAGCCTCGGCGGTACGTTCGGGGTCGTAGGTTACGGTGGCCGTGCCGGTCGTCGGTTGGAGCGCCGTTTCGACGACACCGTCGACACGTTGGAGGCTCTTGTCGACCTTCTGTGCACAGGAGGGACAGTCCATCTCCGGAACGGTGAGACGAGCGGATAGCTCCGATCCTGCCTCGGAGTCGCTCGCTTGGTCGGCGGAATCCACGCGGTCGGTCATCCTCTCGAAATAGGTCGGATGGTTCGATAAGACTTCGTTGGAATATTCCAAGCGGGATTCGCGGTCAGAGCGCTGGCGATGGCTCGTCCGGCAGCTGCTCGCGGGCGACGTGGCGCTTCGCGAGGTGTTCTTCGGCCCGTCTGAGTCGGTAGGTGAGCGTCGAACGGGGGACGTGGAGATGTTCGGCCAGCCCACTGACGTCGATCTCCCGCGGGGATTCGTAGTAGCCGTGTTCGACGGCGGCCTGAACCGCTGCCTGCTGTTCGGGTGAGAGTTCGTCGGTTCCGGTAGCGGTATCGTCTACCGACGGGGAGGCGACCGCCGTTCGAAGCATCTCCATCCGGGCGCAATCACCGACTACTGTTTCGAGTTCGTCGAAGAATCCGCTCACGCTCCCTTCGCCGGAGTGGATGATCCGCCAGGTGTAGTGGCGGCCCTCGTGGCGCGTATCGAACAGCAACCCGTCGCCGAGGTGGTCACGTGCGATGTGGGGGATCGACGCACAGAGCGGGGTCCGTTCCCAGTACGAATAGAGAACGAGCGTTTCGGCGGTCCGGTCGAGGACCTGTGTAGTCTGCGTTGCGTTACAGTCGTCGGTGGCGAGACAGTCGGCGTAGTAGTCGCCCTCGAGAAACGCGTCTTCGATGGCAGCGAGGGCATCGGATGTTCCCGTCGCATGGTCGACGCGCCAGAGTCGGTCCCGAGTGACGTGCAACGAGAGCGAGCGGATCGCGGCCTCCGGATGGTCAGCGAGCGCATCGGCTACCCGATTGCGGTCCGGTTCGTATTCGAGGGCGAAGACGAGTTCACGCATAGGCCGAGATAGCCGCTACGAGTTCATAACGGGTGACATCCGTTTCGCCGTGGTCCGATGGAGCTTCCCTGTTCCGCATCGGGTCGCGCGGATGACTCACCGTAATAAGAGCCCGGCCAATCCTCGTCGGTAGTTTTACCGATCCGTTTCTCACCACGATCATGGTCGACACAGAGCGCTCTCCCACCGAAGAACCGAACACGGACCCTGCAGACGCGTTCGGGGCACTCAGCGACCCACTCCGGATCGACATTCTCCGGGCGTTGGGGAACTATCACCGTGAAGCTGCGGACGAGCGATCCATCGGATTCGCAGATCTCCGCAGGCGGGTTGGCGTCGACGACTCCGGATGATTCCGGTACCACTTGGAACGGCTTCGTGGGAACTTCGTCGAGAAGGCTAGTGATGGATATCGACTCACCTTTGCCGGAGCCAAAATCGTCGTGGCCATTCTCATGGGCACGTACACGCACGCGATCTCGAGGGAGGCGGTAGAACTGGATAGCGACTGTTTCGTTTGCGACGATCCGGCCATCGCGACGTACGAGAACGGGATCTGCACGGTCTCCTGCGCCAACGACCATCTCCTGTTTCGCTGGCAGGTCCCACCGACCGCCGCCGCTACTGCAACGCTTCCTGAGATCGTCGACGTAGCGGAGTTGTTGGCACGACAGGGGATGGAGCGAACGCTCAATGGCTACTGTCCGGAATGCTACCACGCCATCGAGTCGGCGGTGATAACCGAATCGGTAGAAACACCCGTCTTTCGTGCCCAGTGTGAAACCTGTGGTGCACGGTTGGTCTGTCCCGCTGGATACGCCCTCTTGGTGGACTCGCGCGTCGTAGCACTGTATCAGAGACATGGACACGACCTCCACGAGTACTATCTCTGGGATCTCCCGTTCATCCAAGAGAAGGAGCGATATAGGCTCGTCGAGGAGCGTTCGGCATGTCTCGAGATCGATGTCTCCGTGGCGAGTGAAACGCTCTCGGTAGTGCTCGACGAGACGGGGCACGTCGTCAACTACTCCCTTCACGAGAAATGACGGATTCTGTATAGAAGAGATGTTCTCCGAGAGCTTAACCGACGACGAATCAATGCCGAGATATGCATCTCAGTCCGGAACGGCGACGGCACGCACCCGACACGACGTGGCTCAGTTTGCTGAGCCCAACTCCAAATGGAATGGCCCTCGCTGTACGCTCCGACGCTCCAGCGTCCCTCCTCCCCCTCTCATCGAGGGATATACGAAACAGCGATCATGCCAACCGTCCCCGGTGTCGGTGTGATAGCGCTTGGCCTCGATTCGGGACGGTCTTCGCGCATCTCGGCACCGAAGACGTACCGCGGACCGCTGAAACCCCAACTCAGTGTGTTCGGAACATCTCCTGGAACGGATAGATGTCGAAGAACGAATCTCGGGTCTCCGATCGGTCCCTGGAGGGAGGCTCAATCGCTCGATTTGCGGCCGCTGCCATCCTGACGTGGGTCATCGTCGAAGTCGGCTTGCGCTGGGGTGGCGTGTGGGTACTCACCGATGTCGTTGGGAGTGCTCGTGGTGCGGACGTGATCCTCCTCGCCGTCGGGTTTCCACTGCTCGCATACGCGATCGCACGATGGGGAATGCGACGGGGGATCGCTCCTTCGGACTGGGATTACGATCTTTCGCTTCGAGCAGTCGGGTTCGCCTTCGTAGGCGTTGTCATCTACTACATCGTCGTCGGGGCGGCATCCATCGGCTACACACAGTTCGTCGGTACAGCCCAATCGGCGGCTGCCAGCACTGCCCTTGCAGAGAGCATCGGTGGGACGCTCTGGATAGCTGCCGTGCTCCTTCTAGCCAACGGGATCGTCGTCCCGATCACCGAAGAACTCGCGTGGAGAGGCGTCATCCAGACGGCCCTCATGGATTCGTACGGCACCTACGTCGGTGGTGTACTCACGGCAGTCGCGTTCGTCGGAAAGCACCTCGTTGTGGACGCCGGTGCTTCGGTTCTCCGGCTGATGTCACTGGTCGTCCTTGCGTTCGTTCTGTGTGGGTTGCGAGCACGGTATGGAACGGTCAGCAGTACCGTCGCCCACCTTCTGGCAAACAGTATTGCAACCATGTCGGTGGTCTTCGTCGCTCTCTGAGTGTCGCGCCCGAAGTTTCAAAACGTGGCCGCGACGACGAATCACGTTCACGAGAGATAGAGAGAGAGAGAGAGAGAGAGTGGCGTCTCGAAACGCTGTTCTGTCGCGGTGCTGCGAGCCGGATCCGTGAACTGGTGTATCCGCTCTGTGATCTCGATGACGTGAATCGAGTGACCATCACGCTGACCCAACCGCTGTTCAACGCGGGGGAGTCCGTGATCGCACGGAGCGGTCACGACACTCGCTAGCTTCTCGTCCTCGTGTCGTTCGTGCTCCCTGGGGAGCGTTCGGCTCGTGACCCTGGTGTCCGATCAAACGGTCTCGGTTACCGATCGGGCCGAGGTCAGCGACGGATCGCTACCCGCTTCTCTCACAATCAGTTGTTAACGAGAACACCCCAGCTCGCAATGATTATTATAACAAGAGAGTAGATTAACAAGAGTGATGAAGGGCTACACACGGCGGCGAGTTCTGGTCGGTGCTGGAGCGGCGGGTATCGGTAGCGTCGCTGGCTGTCTCGGTGGGAGCGGGACCGACAACGGGAGCGAATCCGTCGGCGGTGGCAACGGATCGAACACCAGTTCCGGGACGTCGAACACGTCCGGCGAGCAGAAGACGGCACAGGCGTCGTTCTTCGTCTTCGGCGACTTCACCTCGCAGGTCGCCGGCGACGCCGCGACGGCGAACACGCTCGTTCCGGTCGGCCAGCACGGCCACGGCTGGGAGCCTGGACCACAGATACAGGGCACAGTACTCGATTCCGACCTGTTCGTCCGTGGGATGGAGGGGTTCCAACCATGGGCGGACGACCTCGTATCAAGTCTTCAGGGAGACAACGCGGACGTGACGGTCGTCACAGTGGGCTCGAACGTTGAGCTGCTCGAAGCCGGCGGGGATCATCACCACCACGACGACGAGGAAGAAGGCCACTACGAGAACGAGAGCGAAGGCGAGCATGAGCATCACGAAGGTGAACACGACGAAAACGAGAGTGCTGGGAACGAATCCGACCAGCACGAGCCCCACGAAAACGAAAGCGGCGGTGCGGACGAGCAGCACGACCACGAGGGCGAGGGTGCCCATCACGAAAACGAGAGTGGGGGCGATCATCACGACCATGAACACGACCTCCCTAGCGGGATGGACCCGCACTTCTGGCTCGACCCACTCCGTGCCAAGACGGCCGTCGGCACCATCGAGCAGGGATTCACGGAGATCGGTGGTGGTAACGGGGACGCGTTCTCAACCAACGCCGACGAGTACCGGTCGCGACTCGACGACCTCCACGGCAGCTTCCAGTCCAAGCTGAAGAACGCCTCGAAGGGGGTCGTCTTCATGCTTGCTCTCGACTTCGAACTATGTATTTCTATATGCTGAATACAATGAGTACTGTAGCGAGTATGATCGTGCCGGACGTCAATCCGAAAAGTGATCGTCTTACCACACGAGAGAGCGCCGCCTGTTCGGTACCGTCGGCAAGGAGAAACGGCGATCGCCCCAGCACTCGGTTCGTAGCTCGTTCGATGAGCCCTTGTCTACTTGTCCGACCGATGACCGCGTTTATCTCGCCTGCCGAATCACTCACGGTGGGGTCGGAACGTGCTGGACCGAGAACGTAGACGGATTCGCCTGGATCCAACCGGTATTCCGTATACCGTCGGTCGTTACTCGCTTTGATCGAGAACCCCCCGATCTCTATACTGGAGAGGGCAGAGAGGCCTTGAGTGATGGTCGAGGATGGTTCCTCGCCAGGACGGTTACGAAATACTCGCTGCGCATCGAGTCGAAGGCGTGCACCATCAGGTTCGACGAGCACACTTCCCGTATCGTCTTCGATGCGGAACGGGACGCGTTCATCCCCCGCATCGATCGTCTCCCAATTCGAGCCACCGTCGTCACGACGGAGCTCTTCGATTTCGTACTTGTACACGACGCACTCAGTGTCTGTGAACGGCGCGCGTAACGAGTCACTCTCTATACGGACGGTACCCTTGAGCTCAACCACACCTGGGTGATTGGCAGCGGAGGCAACTGTATTCGTCCGTGTGGTGTACATCCGGTAAACCATCCGCAATTCCATGAGTCCGTAGCCGAACGCACCGAGGCTGACCAACAACGCAACCGTAAGCAGCAGTTGCTTTCCGGGGTCCGTTGGCAATACCAGATCAGCGATGACCAGCGAATACACGAAATCAATCATCTATACCACCTGTGTGACGAGTACTCCCGCGAACACGATGCTCTGGGCAGCATGAAAACGCACGAACTCACGGTCGTCGACAACGCAGAAAATAGTCTCTGCGACGGGCCACTGAACGGACGATGATGCTTCTCCGTTGTGTTTCGGTCGCCGGTCCGGTGACGGTCTCGTCGCCGCCTCCGTCGATTGCCTTCGCATTGCCTGCCATTGTGGTCCTTTTCGACTGCACGTTTGGATCGTCCGCACAGTCGTTCTCAGTATCGCGCTATGACAATCTATAGTAACCGTCTGAACGCAGTTCACGGCGTGAGAACGTCTCATCGGCTGAACAACGTTCTCAGCGGGTGGTATGTCACTATTTGCTACTCAATGGCGGATAATTCGTCGCAGACGACGGGAGAAACGGCTTCGCTCGGTTCGAACCGGCTTGAGTAGAACTCGGTAGGATACGGACGGTCTCATCGTCCTGTTTCACGTGATCGATCGTCTTCCTCTCAGGGGATTCCCACGCCAGCGAGACGGTTCGTCCTCAAGTAGAGCCGCCCGGTCGGGGATTGCCCGAGAAGGGTCGCCATTGCCGTTAGTTGTCCTCCCACCCTACAGGAATCCACACGGCCTGCGTTCGAGGCGTTGCCTCCGCTACAGACCCCACGAAACCGAGATAGGGTTTTATCCTCGGACGACGTACGAGGAAGATAGCAATGCCCGATCTGAATCCTCGCCGCCGGTTCGATAGCGGGTGGAAATATGGCCTCGTCGGTGGACTCATCTCGATCCCGCTCACGGTCGCGCTCTCGACGTGGACGGGCTCGAACCTCGACCAACCGGCCACTGGGATCCTGTTCGGCGCGATGCTCGCGGGCTACCTCGCGGCGAACGCTTCGAGACGGGCGGCCAACGCCGGGGTTCTCGCCGGTCTCGTCGGTGGGGTTCCAGCAGGCGTATGGGCCATCGGGTGGCTGCTCGGGTTTCCCGACGGACCGATAGTGGTCTGGTCGAACCCGCTCCCGGAGGTCGCGTTTCTCCTGTTAGCGGTGGTCGCGCTGATAGCGTTCTCGTTGGGTGTTGGGGCGGTCGGCGGCCTCCTCGGCGGGTGGCTCTCGAAGACGATCCACCCGCGTCCCGAGCGCGGTGTCGGTAGCTAACCTCACCACCTTCGCACCCTGGGCACGGGAACCGATCGTCCCGCCAGCTGGTCATCCGGTGTCGAGAGTTCTCGTTCGGAGCACCACGGATCGTTCCCAGAAGCACTACCTGAGTGCCAGTGACCCCGTCCGAACTATCCCGACGCCGTACCAGCAGAAGACGAACCCGAGCACGCCGACCACGACGGCCTCGACGAGCGAGCCGGCGAACAGGATCCACGCGAGGAGCGCCAGCCCCCACACGACCATGTAGACCCCGACGCCAGGGGCTCCGTACGTCCAGTTGGCCATACCTGGGTATCGAGATGGAACAGTGATAAGTCATTCCTCTCGATAGCTGCCGGTCGGGATTTATGTCCGGTTCCAGTGAAGCGATACGGTAGATAGACCGATGACCGGACCTCGCTTTCGGAACACCACCTCGGACACCTCGCGACGCTGGCGACGAGTCGCCGGTGTGCTCGCGCTCGCCGTCTTGCTTGCGTTCGCTGGCTGTAACGGTATACTCGGTACCGAGCAGCAGAACAGCACCACCAGCGGTTCGACGGTGACGGCCGCCGCCGTGCCCACCGACCAACCGACAGCGAGTCCCGCAGAGCAACTCGCGCCCGGCCTCACCAGCGCGGGTGTCACCAGCGCGAACGAACTCACGAACGCCCAAGCCGCGTTTCTGGAGGATCACTCGACGGTGACGCGCACGAACACCACCGTCACCGCCGCGAACGGTACCGTGTTGTTCTCGCTCCGCGAGACCATTCGGGCGGGTAGCTCGGACGAGGTGGTCGCGCTCTCGGCGAATTACTCGGGGTCGGTCTCCGGAGACCGAAACGTCACCCGACTCGATGGATGGACGGGCGAGCAGGGAACGTACGTTCGCCGAATCTATGAGAACGGAACCACCATCTACTCCCGGAGTCCGAGCGGTGGACTCACGGCCGGCGGTGCGCTCGGGCCGACCGAGCTCGCGGCGTATCTCTCGGACGCCGAGCAAGGCAACGCCTCGGTCGTCACCCGAGAAACGAACGGTTCGCCCCGGTATCTCGTCTCGGGGAGCTTCTCGGCGTCGAGCCTCGATTCGAACTATCGGCTCGCGATCGATGAACAAGGCATTACCCGCGACCTGCTGTCTGTTCGTCAGAATCCGACCGGGACGGGCGAGGAAATACGATCTCACGCTACGCTTGAGAGTACCGGCAACGAGTCGCTCGAAGCGCCAGCCTGGCTTTCCGAGGCGAGACAGCGGACCCGCATCACCGCTTCGTCGATGGCAACCACTGGTACCGAAACGACGCACCCCGAACCGAGCGAGTCCTCGATACGACCAACAGGCGGGACGAGCGAGGCGAACACGACGATAGCGACGGACGACCCCACTGAAGCCACCACGGTGTAGGCACGACCACCGGGCCACATGGGACCACGTCTTCTGAGGAGATCGTTGATTCCCGACGAAGCAGGGTCGTTTTCGAGTTCGGGTTCAGCGCCGCCGAGCTCTGGTTGCTCCTACACCTTTGGAGATACAAGGACGACCACCTTGGAGGCGAGCGGATCGAGCCGAATCAACCGCTCTCACCGGCCACCTCGGCGCTCGGAGCCGGGACGGCCGTTCCCGCTGGCCTCCTCTTCGACTACCGGGTGTCCCGAACGACCGACTCGATCCGGTCGGCCGGCGTGGCGAGCGAGACGTCACGGAGACCGGCGACGGCATCGAGGAAACACGTCCGGTAGCTTGCAGGGCCGGCGTACTCCCCGAACGCACCGTCGGCAGCGGCCTCGCCAGCCAGTCCGAACGCGAGCGTGCCCAAGAGCGCCGCACGCTCGTCGTCCATCGCGGCCGCGAACACCGCGAGCGTCATCCCGAGCATACAGCCGGTCCCGACGACCCGTCCGAGCATCCCGTCGCCGCTGTGTACCTCGAACGCCATCGCTTCGGTCGCGACGATGTCGACCTCGCCGGAGGCGACGACGATGCTCTCGGTCTCGCGGGCGCAGGTAATGGCCGTCTCGGCGATCTCCCCGTACTCACCGACGGATTCGACGCCACGAACGGTCGCGTCAGCCCCGGCGAGCGCCGACACTTCACCGTAGTTGCCGCTGACGATGCTCACGTCGATCTCGCCGGTCAAGCGCTCGGCGACGCGGTTCCGTGTCGACGTCGACCCGACCCCGACCGGGTCCACGACGAGGGGAACGCCTGCGTCGTTCGCAGCGTTGCCGGCGGCCATCATCGCGCTCTCGCCCCGCTCGCTCACCGTCCCCATGTTGAGGAGGCACGCGTCCGCGCTCGCGACCATCTCGCCGACCTCGCGCTCGTCGTCGGACATCACGGGCAACCCACCCCAGTGGAGGGCGATGTTCGCCACGTCGTTGACCGTCACGTCGTTGGTGAGCGCGTTGACGAGCGGTTCGGTGTCGGCGACCGCAGTCAGTGCGTCGGCGAGGTCGTGTTCGTCGAGCGCGTTCATCGAGCCGCCTCCTCGACGCTCGCAGTGAGCCGTCGCGTCGCGGCCGCGGGGTCCTCGGCAGCGGTGATGGCGGAGATGACGGCGACGCCGTCCGCGCCGGCGGCGACGACCTCGCCAGCGTTCTCGGGCGTCACGCCACCGATCCCGACGGTCGGGATGTCGACGGCGTCGGCGATGTCGGCGACGGTTTCGAGTCCGATCTCGGCGTCCGCGGCCGGTACGTCCTTCGAGGCGGTAGCGAAGACCGCACCGACACCCAAGTAGTCCGCTCCGGCGCGCTCGGCGGCCGTCGCAGCCGCGACCGTGGAGACGGAGCGACCGATGTAGCCGTCCGGACCGAGCACCTCGCGGACGGCGGCGATGGGCAGGTCGTCGTCGCCGAGGTGAACCCCATCGGCATCGATGGCGACCGCGAGGTCGGCTCGGTCGTTCACGATGAAGGTGACCCCGGCGGCTCGCGTCCGCTCGCGGAGGGCCTTCCCGACCGAGTAGCGCTCGCGAGCGGTCATGTGCTTTTCGCGCAGTTGGACGGTCGTCACCCCGCCTTCGATGGCGGCCGCCACGATCCGCTCGGTCGACCGGTCACGCGAGTGGCTCGCTTGGGTCACGAGATACGCGCCAGAGATATTCATGGGTTGTACGTCGACGTGATGGACGCTGGGTGAAATGGGTATCGGCCGAACCCCGCTGACCCACACTCGATTATGAACCTATCCGTCCGAGCGCTCGCTTGAGCGACACCACGCCGGGCCCACTGAGCGCGAGACTGAGGGCACTGAGCGTGAGGACGAACGTGTACTCGTACCCGCCGTCCGATACCACGAAGCCGTTCGGGAGGTGGACCAGCACCGTCGCCACAGCCATGTCGACGGCAAGCAAGGCCGCGACGGTGCGAGTGAGCAAGCCGACCAGAAGGAGTATCCCGCCGACCAGTTCGAGGAGGCCGACACCCCACGCGGCCAGGGTGGGAAACGGCATTCCGAGCTGGGCGAGCGTGTCGGCAAATCCTGTAATACTCGACGCTTTCGGTCCGGTAGCAAACACTTTGCCGACGCCGGACACGACGAAGATGATCCCCAACGCAAGGCGGCTGAACGCCAACCCCACCGATTCACTGGTCCACCCTCGACCGCTTTGCGTTGCCATGTACTCGTTCGATAGCGCAGCCACTACAGCGTTCGCTCTCGTCGCGAGCTCTCAGTAACTACGATAGCGAGGCCTTGTCGACGGAGTACGCCTCCAGCAGGGTTCGTTGCACCGATCTCGGTTCCCTCTCTGAGAATAACGATCCTCGTTCGTAGAACCGTCGGTTCCGATCCATCCGCAAAAACGCTGGTCTCAGGGGGAGCAGTTCAACCGATCGCGTACGAGGAGGGTGGGAGGGGTTCGTGTCGCCGCAATGGGATTCCAGTGGGCTAATCCCAAGAGATCCACACAACCAGGGCGATACCGGCGAGTTCCAGGACCTGTGCCGAGGACATCACCATCAGGGGAAGCGGATGGACCAGTTCCGGGTTCGCTATCCACCCGGAGACCACCGGATGGAAGGCGTAGAAGTACGTCGTCAGCCCGGTCTGGAGCAGGAGAAGGCCCGCGAAGATGAGCAGTCCGGCTGCGTACTTCGAGCGGAAGACGAGGTAGTTCCGGCCCCAGATGTAGATCAAACCCATCAAGAGCACCACGCTGAGTCCGGCCGAAAGGCGCAGGAGGGTCACTAACACGTCCATCTACTCACCGAAGTTCGGTTCCGCGTTCGTTTATCGGTTGGCCTGATTTCCACCATACTCACTCCACCTGCTCGATGATTCGTTCGACCGTCTCCCAGTTCGCTCGCGCTCGGTCCGTCGGTAGTTGACATCCTCCCCGCCGTGAACGGCGAGGATTCCCTGCTGCAGTTGGGATATTAAGGTTCGCGGGTCGCCTGTTCTGGCGGGAGGAAACCTCCTCGCGTTTTGTCGAACAGACGAACCGCTGGCTGTGCCAACCAGCCGGTACTCCTATCCTCGTGAGAGGATTCGGAGGTACTTTTCTGCCTGATATTCTCCGCGCCGTTCGTGTCGGCGTTCGCCACAGTCCCGCACTCCTCACAGACGTACAACCCGCGTTCGACGCGCTGGCTGTCCGACTTTGTTCCACAGGCCGAGCAGGTCTTCGACGTGTCCCGTTCGGAGACGGTTTCGACGGCGATACCGCGTATCTCCGCCTTGTACGTGAGCATCGTCGTGAAGCGGTCGAACGCCCATCCGTGGAGGTCGAGGTTTCCGTGACGGCCCCAATTCTTCGGGCCGTCGTCGCCGTCGCGGATCCCGCCGAGGTCGCCAACGAACACCGTACCGACGCCGCGTTCGGCGCACTGTTCCACGATCTCTTTCGAGAGCGTGTGGAAGAAGTGCGTCCGCCGGTCGGTGCGCTTCCGGTCCAAACGTCGAGCTTCGCGGGAGAACGAGTCGGCGCACTTCGCGCGCTGTTTGGCGAAGTAGTATTCGTCTTCCTTGAGCGACCCACCGGGATAGAGCAACGATTCGTCGCCGAAGGAGACGGCGGCGACGTTACAGATCCCGAGATCCACGCCCGCCGTTCGGTCGCCGGGCGAGTCGGCCACATCCACTTCGACACGGCAGACGATATGCAATCGCCAGACGCCGTGTTCGTACACGGCACGAACCTGCTGGACGTGCTCGACGGTCGTATCTCGGGGGCCGATAACGTCGTACTCACAGAGAATGAAATCGCCCCATCCATCTTTGAGGTTCGACCCTTTCGAGAGACGAATCCGTTGGTTCGCGGCGTCGTGCTTGAAGCCCGCTTGCTTGAACGTGACCGTCGAGCGTGGATGCTCGTCGTTGTGTTTGCGGTAGCCGGGCGGGTTCGCTTTCGTATTCCCGTTGCCTCGATGCCCGTACCACGCCGTGAACGCTTCACCGAGTTCGGCAAGAACTCGCTGACTGGATTGGGAATGAAGGTCCGCGTAGCGTTCGTGGCTCTTGAGGTACTTTTGCAGGTCGAAGGCCGAGGGAATCTGGCCGCAGGCGTCCCAAACGCGCCCCACCGTCCACCGGGCGACGTTCCAGAGCTTACTGGCGGCGAAACCAAGCGAATCGAAGTCGTCGCGCACTTGCGAGTGGTTCCGAACCCTCGCTCGATAAGTGCGCGTGACCGTGCGATTCGCCATACGTAACCTATGATGGCGAACAGATCTAAACATTCCGGTGGAATATCCAGACGGCCACCGCCGCGTTGCTGGCGGGTGCGACCATTCGAGACAAAGCGGACGGCGCGTATCCCCGCCCTAAACGGCGAGGCTTTGCGCCTGCTTTTCACGTAATAGCGCTTCGTTTCATCCCGTTTCTGATAAATGGCACCCCGATATCCCCGGAACGAGTTGTTTTGTGGTTGGCACTCCTGACTCGGCCAACCGGTCTCTCTCGGTTGTCGCATGAGCGATGGATACGACAGGACAGCGCGGGGACGACTCCGTCGACAGTGGGGACTCGTTGCCGTCGTTGCGGTCATCGGAACGGCGACCGGTTGTACGGTTCTCGGCGGCTGGTGGACGCCAGCCCACGGCGTCCGATGGGCCCTGATGACGGCCGGGGTGGTAACGTACGAGCTGTGGCTTCTCCGACGATACCTGGCGGAGAACCGGCGACCGGACGACGGACAGTTGCGGGACACGCTCGGTGTCGCTACAGCCGCGACGTTGACACGGGGTGGCGCGCTCGCCGCGCTCGCCGGTTTCCTCGTCGTTCCCGAACCGACGGGTCACGCGCTGTGGCTTCCGTGGGGTCTCTATACGGTCGCAGTGGCGCTCGATTGGATCGATGGCCGGCTCGCACGTCGGGTCGGGACGGAGAGCCTCCTCGGGGCGAAGCTCGACACCGAATTCGACGCCCTCGGTCTGCTCGTCGCTGGAGTGCTCGGTCTCTCGTACGGCGCGCTGCCACCGTGGTATCTCGTCGTCGGCTTCGCCCGACCCGCCTATCTCGGCGGGTTGTGGCTGCATCGTCGGCGAGGTGGTGCGGTGGGAACGCTTCCGGAGAGCGGTCGTCGACGACAGCTCGCTGGCTTGCAAATGGGTGTGTGTAGCGTGGCGCTTCTCCCCCTGGTTAGTCCATCGACTTCGATCGTCCTGTCGACGGTCGTGATGGTGCCGTTCGTCGCCTTGTTCGCCCGCGACTTCCTCGCTGTTCTGGAGTGATGCCGCAGCATTCGAGTGTGATGCTGTGAGGACACCACCGAAGAGAGAGAGAAGCACCTCCTTCACACCGGTTTGGGGGCTCTAACTAACGCAGTCCGATCCACTCCAGCCGCTCGGGGTCGTCACCGGTAGCGTTACAGACCAACACGGACCGCGACTTCTCTCCGTCACGAGCATCGACGTGAACGTGGAATTGAAGGTCGCCCGCTATGATCTCGTTGAGGAACGCCGTCGCCCGAGCGGACTCGCTGACGAGTTCACCCCGAACGTCCATTCCGACCCGCACGGAACCCGGTTCGAGACGAACGGTGAGCGCATCGTGAAGAACGATATCGCCGTCCGGTCGGTCCATGGTCCGAAGGACGATACGGTCGCCGGTTCGTGAACTGTAGGTCTTCATCGGACGCCGTCCGTACCCGCTTCGACTTCGGTGACCGGACCCTCGCCGGAACGGTTGGCCGTCGTCTGGACGGTAGACGCTTGCATTTCGTCGGTGAGTAGGGCGAGTAGTCCCTTCATTCGTTCGGAGTGGCGTACGCAGATCCGTTTTTAGATCTACAGTAGGGGACCGTTCCCTCGATTCGAGTTTCGACAGTAGATCTGTCCGTAGGCTGGACAGTGTGGTACCGAAGGGTCCCGTTCGTCTTCGGGCAGCGATCCGCAGAGTACGTGTGGGTTAGTTCTGCAGGCGCTCTCACGGCCCTCGACCCGGAATCACCACACTCGTCGGTGAAACCGAACACGTTCGGGAGTAGCTTCTCTGCGCCATCGTTCCCACCGGGACCCAGAGATGGAAGTCACTCGAAAAACGTTGGCGAAGATACTCGTCGTCGCCTTCGTCTTCAATCTGGCCGTCATGGGTGCAGGTGCGTATCTCACCTACGAACAGTCACCCGACCGCCCCGAACGGGTCGTCGGTCCGAACGGTGGGACGCTCACCACGAACGAGCAGATCGTGAGGGGGAAGGCGGTCTTTCAGGGAAACAGCCTGATGAACCACGGGTCGATACTGGGCAACGGCGCTTACTTCGGGGACGACTACACCGCCGATACGCTCGACCGACTCGTGGCGAACATGCGCACGTACGTTGCCCGCGAGCGCTATGGAACCTCGTATGCGAGTCTCGGCGAGGCTCGGAAAGCGGGTGTGGAGGCGGTCGTGAGACGCCAACTCGAGGACAACACTCTCGGTGAGAGGGTCGAACTCGGTTCGGCCGAGGCATACGCGTATCGGCAGGTCCGTACGGAATACGTGAAGCGTTACCACGGTGGTGCACCCGAACACGGTATTCCGTCGGGGTTCGTCTCGTCGTCGGAAGACGCGAAGCGATTCGCCGATTTCGCCCTCTGGACCGCGCTGTTCTCCGCAACTGACCGTCCCGGTACCGCTCACTCCTACACCAACGAGTGGCCGTTCAATACCGGCGCGGGCAACGAAGCTCCGGCGTCGGCGATGCTGTGGAGCGTGTTCGCGATGGTTGTACTCGTCCTCGGTGGCGGGGCCGGTATCTGGCTCTACAACTCCATCCAGCTCTCCGAACCGGGAGCCGAGGATATCGACGTCCCCGACCCCGGGGCGGTGTCGCTTTCGCCGAGCCAGTTCGCAGCCGTCCGCTTCGTGCCGGTCGCAGCCGTTCTGTTCGTCGTCCAGACGTTGCTCGGTGGGCTGATGGCCCACTATTACATCGAACGCGAGGGGTTCTACGGTATCGCCAACGCGCTTGGTATCGACGCGATGGCGACGCTCCCGTTCGCCATCACGAAGGCCTGGCACATCGACCTCGCAGTGCTCTGGATCGCGACGCTCTGGCTCGGTATCGGGTTGTTCCTCCCGCCGTTGCTGACCGGCTACGAACCCGACCACCAGAAGACGCTCATTCACGTCCTACTCGGCGCGCTCTTCGTCGTGGTCGTCGGTGGATTGGTCGGTATCTGGCTCGGCGCACAGGGCTACATCGATGGTTCGCTCTGGTGGCTCCTCGGGGACGAGGGCCTCGAATACCTCGAAGTCGGGCGGGTCTGGCAGGTCGGTCTCCTGGTTGGCTTCGCGCTCTGGACTACCCTCGTCGCCCGCGGGTTCAAACCGCTTCTCGAACGGGAGAGCCGCTACGGGCTCGCGCACATGATCATCTACGCCGGCGGGTCGATCGGGCTGTTGTTCACCGCGAGCATGCTCTACACCCCGAAAACGAGCATCGTCGTGACCGAGTTCTGGCGCTGGTGGGTCGTCCACATGTGGGTCGAGGGGGCCTTCGAGTTCTTCGTCGTCGCCGTCACCGGCATCGCCCTCCTCGCGATGAACCTCCTGTCGCGGCGGAGTGCGGAGAAGGCAGTCGTTCTCGAAGCACTGCTGGTGATGGGCGCGGGGGTCGTCGGCGTCTCCCATCACTACTGGTGGATCGGGCTCCCCCAGTACTGGGTCCCCATCGGGAGCCTCTTCTCGACGCTCGAGTTCATCCCGCTGGTGTTCATCCTCTTCGAGGCGTTCAACCAGTATCGCGCATACATGGGCGCTGGTGAACGGTTCCCGTACAGACTGCCGTTCATGTTCATCATCGCCTCGGGGATATGGAACTTCGTCGGTGCGGGAGCGCTCGGCTTCTTCATCAACCTCCCGATCATCAACTACTACGAACACGGAACGTTCCTGACGGTCGGACACGCCCACGCCTCGATGTTCGGGGCGTTCGGTTTCCTCGCGCTCGGAATGGGGACGTATCTGCTACGTTTCACCACCGAACCCGATTCGTGGAACCCGACGAACCTGAAACGCGCGTTCTGGCTGCTGAATGTCGGTCTCGCCTGGATGGTGTTCGTCGGCGACATCCCGGTCGGGTTCCTCCAACTGGAGACCGTCTTGACGCAGGGCTACGACGCCGGCCGCTCGCTCGCGTTCTACAACCGGGGTCTCGTCCAGACGCTGTTCTGGTCGCGGCTCCCCGGGGATATTCTCATCATCCTCGGTGCCGCCGTGTTCGGCTACGACGTGGTGAGAAAACGGTTCGTGCGCCGCGAGGCGACGTCGGCGACCGCTGGTGGAACGATCATCTCGCGGCGTGTCCTCGGCGAGGAAGCGGACACCGGCCGGAGTCTGGACGACGACTGAGGGCTCGTCCCATTACCGGGAGGCCAACGGACTGAGTACTGACTGCGGAGGTCGCCCCGCGCTCGGTCGTTCAGGTGCCGCTCGCCCGAAGGTGGCCATCGGTCGCGAGTACCGCGAGCGTGCGCTCACTTCGTCGCGTTCGGACGGTTCTCGACGAACTGTTTCATGACCTTCCCCTCGGCCCGATGGAGCGTTTCGCTACACGTCGACTTCGCCATGTCGGATTCGCTGGCGAGCTCCGTGAGCGAGCACTGCCGTGGTGTGTCGTAGTAGCCGTGTTCGATGGCCGTGTGGACGAGTTCGAGCTGGCGATCGGTGAGGAGCTGTGTGGTTTCGACGTGGTGGTGGATCTCGTTGACCGTGAACGGGATCCCGAACTGGTCGAACTGCGTGCCGAGTTCGGAGAGGCGTCGTTGGGAGGCGGTGATCTCCCAATTGGCCGCCCCCGCTTCGATCGTGAACGGCATCTCGAGTGGAACCCCCGAATCCTGGGCCGGGAACAGCAACAACGGCATCGTCGTTTCGAACTGGATCAGTGCCCCGTCCTCCTGTTGTCGGAGGACATCGAGTTCGACGACCGAGTCGCTTGCGTCGATCTCGGCGAGGACCGGCGAGACGTTCTGGCTCGTGATTTCGGCGAGACCGACGCCTGTGTCGTCGTCCGCAAGCGCCGCGAGGATACGAAACCTCGCCGCCGGATACGCGCGCGATACCTCTCCGATCCAAACGCCCTCGGGGATCGTGAGCGTGAGATCAGCTCGTGGCATTGGCGTTCGTCTCGACTCTACTCGAGCCGACCACGAAGATGTTCTCGCTCTATACTTCGGTGTTTGACGTATCGCAGCGAGTCCGGTTTCGGTTCGGTCCTCCCGGTACCTCCGAACACGTTCGGGAACTCGCTTACGGGTTCGTGGACGAAAGAGGCGACCATGGCGGGCGTCTCCTACGACGATGTCGAACCGGCCACGGGTCGTGTGCACGCGACTTCGTGGTTGGCGAACCCCGAAGAACCGCAGCACGCGGACGGCGGTGCGTTCGTGGCCGGGCAGGTTATCGGTGCGGTTCACACTGCGGTCTCGACCGACCACGGACGCGTTCTCACCCAGGGGACAAGCGAACACCCGAGACCGCAACTCCTCGAAGCGCTCACCGTGGCGTCCGAGGCGAGCACCGATCAGCACTCCATCGAACGGCGTGGCTGCGGTGGCACGTCGCTCGAATGCACGGCTAACCGATGCCGAGGACCATGACTCGGGGTTCCGAAGACACCGTCCACAGCGGACAGAACCGTCTCTCGGGTCGAACGGCGGACTCCGTCCCCGCACGAGAGCGAGCCGTCATGCACGTTCACGCTCGCGCAGAGCGGATCAAACAGCGTGAACTCGAGGTGGCATTCACGAAGCTGGAAAGCGAGGAGTCCCTCACTGAACCGCAGCGCGAGGCCATCGTCGAGATGGCGGACACGCTCATCGCTGAGTTGCTGGCTCCTCCTGCTCGATCGCTTCGAAACACCCACTCCTCGACCCGACTCGACGTTCGGATCGCGCAGGAGTTGTTCGAGACGAACTCGTTCCCCCGCGAGGAGCAACGAAGCGGGTGATGTTTCGACACTCCAGCCGGCAACTGGCTGGTGTGCGGTTCGTACCGATGTCGTTCCCCACCCCACCGAACCAGCACATTGGGGACGAAGGAGGGATAAACGGGCGTGCTATTCTATCCAAAGAGTAATACCTCGATGAGAGAACCCCTCGATATGAGCGGTACCGACGGAAAATACGATGCCATCGTCGTCGGGGTCGGTGGGATGGGAAGTGCGGCCGCGTATCACCTCGCACGTCGAGGGCAGGACGTCCTGGGATTGGAGCGGTACGATATTCCCCACACGAACGGCTCCTCCCACGGGATCACACGTATCATCCGGCGAGCGTACTACGAGCATCCCTCCTACGTCCCCCTCATCGAGCGTGCCTACGACCTCTGGGATGGCCTCGAAGAGGAGTCGGGTCGGTCCATCATTCATCGGACGGGCTCTATCGACGCCGGGCCGCCCGACGACCCGGTGTTCGAGGGCTCGTTGCGGTCGTGCAAGGAACACGATATCCCACACGAAGTCCTCACGAGCGCGGAGCTCACGGACCGATTCCCCGGCTATCGGCTTCCGGAGGAACACAAAGCACTCTACCAGGAGGATGGGGGATTCGTCGTTCCGGAACAGGCGATCGTCGCCCACACCCAGGCTGCACAGGCGGCCGGTGCCGAGATTCACGCTCGCACACGGGTCCACGGCTGGACCGAGACACCCGACGGCGGTGTCCGGGTCGAAACCGACCGCGGGAGCTACGAGGCGAACGACTTGGTTCTCGCCGCGGGCGCGTGGAACTACAAGCTCGCCGACGCTCTCGACGGGCTCGCCGTTCCGGAACGACAGGTGCTCTCTTGGTTCCAGCCGACGTCCCCGGCGCTGTTTCAGCCGGATACCTTCCCCGTGTGGAACCTGTCCGTCCCCGAAGGCCGGTTCTACGGGTTCCCGGTCCACGACGTTCCGGGCATGAAGCTGGGGAAGTATCACCACCGGGACGAGCAGATCGATCCGGACGAGTGGGACCGCGACCCCAACGCCGAGG
Source organism: Halococcus salsus (assembly GCF_009900715.1). NCBI lineage: Archaea > Methanobacteriati > Methanobacteriota > Halobacteria > Halobacteriales > Halococcaceae > Halococcus > Halococcus salsus. The sequence continues at coordinate 1,360,924 of NZ_JAAAJC010000001.1, read as the reverse complement.
ACGAGCGTGTCCTCCGGGAGTTCGCCGAACGATACTTCCCGGAGGGAACCGGCTCGACGATGGGCCTCGCGACCTGTATGTTCACCAATTCGCCGGACGAACACTTCATCATCGACTCGCTCCCGAACCACCCACAGGTGACCGTCGCGGCCGGGTTTTCCGGTCACGGGTTCAAGTTCGCGAGCGTCATCGGCGAGATACTCGCCGACCTCACGGTCGACGACGAGACGGACCACCCGATCGATATGTTCCGCTTGAGCAGATTCGACTAGAGAGACGGCGGTCGGCCCGACACCAGGACTTCCCTTTTTCGCGCTCTACGAACGCGTTCGGGTCCGTATCCGAACCCGTCTATGCGAACGCTGGAAACGGCGAATATCGCGAGCGGTTCGTTCATATTTTCACTTAACGACCTGCGTATCGACAGACCGAGACTTAAGCCATCACTCCAGCAGTCAACGGAGTGTGAAGCGCACCGTCAACACCGACGACGCACCGGCGGCCGTCGGCGCTTACAGCCAGGCGGCCGTCGCCAACGGACTCGTGTTCGTCTCCGGCCAACTCCCGTTGACGACCGATGGAGAACTCATGGCGGACGAACCGGTCGGCGAGCAGACCCGTCGAAGCCTCGAGAACGTTCGGGAGGTCCTCGCCGCCGAGGGCCTCAGTATGGAGGATATCGTCAAGACGACGATCTTCCTCGACGACATCGACGAGTTCGACGCGATGAACGGCGTGTACAGCGAATTCTTCACCGAGGCCCCTCCCGCCCGGAGCGCCGTCGAGGCGGGCAACGTGCCGAAGGGTGCAGGAGTGGAGATCGAGGCGATCGCGGCGAGCGACGCTTCCGAATCGGACGATGCCTCAAATCGGATGGAGTGAGCGTGTCCTCTCCTCACGCTCGCCCGTTTCGAGAGACGGTTCAGAGTCGAATACGTGCCGAAAGCAGCTGGGAGTACCCACGCCATTCAGAGATACCCAGGGAGCGGCAGAGATGAATCCCGGAAAGAACGGACGAGACCTCGCGACACCCCGACGAACCGATGCAGGGAGACGACGACCAGCCTCAAATCGACCATGAACTACGAAACCGTCCGCGAGACGAACCCCGCGATCGCGGACACGCTGCAGGAAGAACGGAAGCGACAGAACGACTCCCTCTCGATGATCGCCTCCGAGAATCACGTCTCGGAGGCCGTCATGGAGGCACAGAGCTCCGAGCTCACGAACAAGTACGCCGAGGGATACCCGGGTGCGCGCTACTACGGTGGCTGTGAGTTCGCCGACGAGGTCGAAGCGCGCGCCATTGAGTACGCGGAAGAACTCTGGGGGGCCGACCACGTCAACGTCCAGCCCCACTCGGGGTCGCAGGCGAACATGAGCGTGTATCTCGCGGTGTTGGAGCCGGGAGACACGATCCTCTCGCTCGACCTGAACCACGGTGGGCACCTCTCGCACGGCCACCCGGCGAACTTCGCGGGGCAGATATACGACGTCGAACAGTACGAGGTGAATCCGGAAACCGGCTACATCGACTACGATGAACTACACGAGACCGCGGAACACGTCGAGCCGGACATCGTCGTCTCGGGGTACTCCGCATATCCTCGCGAGATCGAATTCGAACGGGTTCAGGCGGCGGCGAACGCCGTCGGGGCGTACCACCTCGCCGATATCGCCCACATCACCGGGTTGGTCGCCGCCGGCGTCCACTCCTCTCCCGTGGGCATCGCCGATTTCGTCACCGGCTCGACGCACAAGACGATCCGTGCCGGCCGTGGTGGGATCGTCATGTGTGGCGAAGAACACGCCGACGCCATCGATAGCGCGGTGTTCCCCGGGACGCAGGGTGGGCCGGCGATGCACAACGTCGCCGGAAAGGCCGTCGGTTTCGGCGAGGCACTGGAACCGGCGTTCGAGGCGTACGCCGAACAGGTGGTCGAGAACGCGAAAGCGCTCGGCGACCGGTTACAGGAACACGGCCTCTCGCTCGTCTCGGGTGGGACCGACAACCACCTCGTCCTGGTGGATCTGCGCCCCTCCCATCCGAACACGACGGGCAAGGACGTAGAGGCGGCGCTCGAAGCGGCCGGTATCGTTCTCAACGCGAACACCGTTCCCGGGGAAACCCGCTCCCCGTTCGACCCGTCGGGTATTCGGGCCGGGACGCCGGGGCTCACCACCCGGGGCTTCGAGGAGGACGACTGCCGTGAGGTGGCGGACCTCATCAGCGAGGTCGTCGACGCTCCCGACGACGAGGACGTGATCAGCGCGACTCGCGACCGAGTCGACGACCTGACCGACTCACATCCCCTCTACACCTGAGAGAACGACCCCAACGAAAGACAGATCGGCGTACGACCGTTGCGTTGCGGACGGTCTAGCTGTCCGCGCTCGCTTTCTTCTCGACGTACTCCTCGACGTACCGGTCGTGACCGTCCACCGGCCCGTCGGGGTTGAGACGCTCGATGTGCTCGGGAATGCCGAGCTGTGTCGTGGTCTCCTCCGGGTTCCGCAGTTCCGTTCGACCACGGTGGACGGAGACCCCTTGGTCGAGGTGCAGCTCGATGGCGTCGGTCAGCGCCTCGACTTCGAGGGGTTGGCCGCGTTCTTCGAGTTCCCTCTCCGTGGGGTCGTGCGGGACGTTGAACGCTCGCTGGGTGAGTATCGGTCCCTGGTCGAGGTCGGTCGTGACGTAGTGCGCCGTCACACCTGCGATACGGACGCCCTTCTCGATCGCCTGGGAGTACGCCGAAGCGCCGGGGAAGGCGGGCAACAGGCTCGGGTGAACGTTGATGATGCGATTTCGGTAGCGGAAGACGACCTTGGGCGAGAGGATCCGAATGTAGCGGGCGAGAGCGAGGAGGTCGATGTCGTAGTTATCGAGGTGGTGCAGTAACTCGTCCTCATCCGGAACCCCCTTCTCGTCGCCGATGTCGTGGAACGGGACACCGTGTTCGGTGGCGAGGGGTTCGAGGTCGCTGTGGTTTCCGATGACGACCCCGATCTCCGCACCGAGGTCGTCGTTTCCCGCCTTCTCCAAGAGCGCTTCGAGACAGTGACTCTCCTTCGTGACGAGGACCGCGATCGAGCGGGTTTCGGTACGGTTCGGGAACCAGACCTGGACATCCACGTCGAGGTCGTCCCCGAGACCGTCGAGGTCGTCGCGTAAGCGTGCTTGCGAGACCGTCATCTCGGACGTGTCCGCGTACAAGCTCATCCGAAAGATCCCGTCCTGAACCGCCTGGTCCAGCTCTTCGACGTTGACCGCCTGCTCGGAGAGGTATGCCGTTACCTCCGTGATGATCCCCGTATCGTCGTCGCCGACGACGGTTATCTCCGTGAGCATCTCCGAACTGGCGTGGTCCCGTGGCAGACGCATTACCCGATCGGTGAAACATCACTTCCAAAACAGTTCAGGTGTATATGTGGTGCTGTTTATGCTCACATCCGCTACCGTTGCTCCGAAACGGCGACCGCTTCCCGCCTCTCCTTTCGACGACACGTACTCCAAGCCGATTCCAGCGAACGACGTGAACGACACATCCGAACCGGCCCCAACTCGGCGACTGAAACCACTACGACCCCTCGGCCCGGCTCACGATGAGAGACGGTGAAACGTCCAGAATTCGCTCGTAGGGGGCTGTTATTCCCCAGAGACGTTTATCTCACGACTGAGAATTCGGCGTGGGGTAAAGGTATAAGTCCCCCCGGAGACACGACTACAGGCATCTTGATGAGTACTGTGTTATCGAGCGTCGTTGATGGAGCGAACGAGGGGCGTCGACGTTACGGTCCGTATCGTTCGGTGGGCCCACGGAGTACGTGGAGACGCGCTGGTGACGGGGCTACGAAAGCGCGTGTCAACGTTCCTCGCAGCCGACACGGGATCGAGGACGGAACCGACGGGCACCGTACCGGGAGGAACGGGTCGTGAGCGTCATCGCGCTGGTACACGTCGCCCACCCGGACCTCGCGCTGTCGCCGACGATACGGGCAAACCCCGAGACCACGATCCGTGTCATGCCACAGGCGGCGACCGACCCCGAGACGGACCTCTTTTTCTTCTTCGTCGAGCAGGACGACGGGTCCGTGGAGTCCGCGTTCGAATCGGACCACACCGTCGCCGAGTGGGAGACGATAGCTAGCTCCGAGTCCGGATCGGTCTATCAACTCCAGCACACGCCGGAGACGATACTCCTCTCCCCGAAGACGTTCGAGCTGGGTGGGCTGATGCGTGAAGCCACGAGTGACTCGACTGGGTGGACCCTTCGGCTCCAGTTCCAGAACCGAAAGGACATCTCGGACCTGTGGGGGTTCTGTGAGGAGAGCGACATCTCGTTCGAGCTGCAGCGAATATTCCGCCACCAGCCGTGGAACAGTTCGGACCTGACGACCCTCACCGACCCACAGCTCGAGACGTTGCTCACGGCCTACGAGGAGGGATACTTCGAGGAGCCTCGACAGATCTCGCTGGAGGGGTTGGCCGAGAAGCTCGACATCTCGCCGACGGCCGTCGGTGGTCGCCTCCGTCGTGGCGTCGCCGCCCTACTCGAAACGACGCTCATCGAGGAGTGAACGACCCCCGGTCCGACCACGGGTCTTCCGGCTTCCCTGATGTGCTTCGCGCCGCCCGAGACACGACAGTCACTCGGGTTCGACCGCGGCCCGCCTAGGATGGACGAAACCGAGCAACGTCATTAAAAAGCGTTCATATACTCGGAGCGGACTTTTTGACGACGTCCCTCCCAAGTCCGGGAGATGGAGTACTACGTCGCGAGGAACGCTTTGGAACGGTTACGCCGCGTTCGCCCGAAGCTGGGGACGGCGACGACGGCTACCCTACTCGACTCCCTCGACAATCCCCACGAAGGGATGACCGCCGTCCAGATCGCCGGGTCGAACGGCAAGGGAAGCACGGCCCGCGTTCTGGAGGGGATCCTCGACGAAGCGGGGCTCGACGTCGGTCTCTACACCTCCCCGGACCTGAGTGACCTTCGCGAGCGGATCCGGGTTCGGGGGCGAAAGATCCCGAAGTCGGCGGTGGGACGCTTCGTGGAGCGGGTCTGGCCGCACGTAACCGAGATGTCGGTCGAGGACGACGCACCGACGTTCTTTGAGACCTTCACGGCTCTCGCGCTCTGGTACTTCGACCGAAAGGAGGTCGACGTAGCCATCCTCGAAGTCGGGATCGGTGGCCGATACGACGCGACGAGCGTCGTCGACCCGGTGGCGGCGGCTGTGACGTCGGTGAGCCTCGAACACACGGACATCCTCGGCGACACGGTCGAGGCGATCGCTCGTGACCAGGTACAGATCGCTCCGTCGGACGTGCGTCTCGTGACCGGAGCGACCGGGAGCGCACTCGAAGCGATCGAAGCGGAGACGGACACCGTCACCGTCGGAAGCGAGGGAGCGGATGTCGTCGCGAGCGAGACGGGGATGGTCTCGAGGACGGAGTCCCGTGTCTCGCTCGTCGGCCCGGATTGGGACGTTCGAACGCCGACGCCGTTGCTCGGGGGCCACCAGGCGGTAAACGCCGGCATCGCCGCGACGATCGCACGGCAGGTCGGAAACTACCTCGGAACGACGGTCGGCGAATCGACCATCGAGAGCGGTATCCGAAACGTTCACTGGCCGGGTCGATTCGAGATCATGCGCCACGACCCGCTCGTGGTTCTCGATGGGGCACACAACCCGGACGCCACCGAAAAGCTCGCGACCCTCCTAGACCGGTTCGAGTACGACGACCTGTACCTGGTGTTCGGGGCGATGCGGGACAAGGACCATCGACGCGTCTGTCGCTCCCTCCCCTCGACGGACCGAGCGTTCCTCGCCGAACCCGCCGTCGACCGCTCGCAGGGACTGGACACCCTCGCCGGCGTCTTCCGACGCGAGACCGACGCGGACGTCGTGAAGCGGGATTCGATCCGGGCTGCACTCGATTCGGCCATCCACGCTGCCGGTCCCGACGATTGCGTCGTGACGACGGGTTCGTTGTACGCCGTCGCCGAGGCCCGTGACCGGTGGACGCGAACGACGACGCCGCTCTCGACGAGTTCGACGAGGCGCGCTCGGTCGGCACTGAGAAATTCGGACGTACCGACGAAAGAGCGGGACGAACACGTCGACCGACTCGTCCATCGTACCCTTCGAATACAGGTCCGGCGCGAGGAGGCCGCTACCCTCGAGAAGGTCATGCTCTCGATCGGCGGTTCGTGTGCCGTCTCCGGCGTTCTCGACCACGAACAGATCAGTGTGGTTCTCTCGGGGAGTCGCAGTCACTTCCGGAGGCTCGTTCAGCGACTGCGTGACCGAGGCGAGGGAGCTCTCGCTGCGGAGTTGAGCGGGGCCCTCGAACTCGATTCCGGGGTCGGAGGGGATACCGCGGGAACCGCCAGCGGATACCCCTGGGACGAGGAAACCACGGTCATGGGGATCCTGAACGTGACACCGGATTCGTTTCACGACGGTGGCGACTATCGAGCCGTTCAGTCCGCGGTCGACCGGGCCGAGGGGATGGTCGCGGCCGGGGCGGGGATCGTGGACGTCGGTGGGGAGTCCACTCGACCGGGGGCCGAGCCGGTTTCGGCCGCCAGGGAACGCGACCGTGTCCTCCCGGTCATCGAGCGACTCGACGACCTCAATGCGTTGATATCGATCGATACGCGGAAGCCACCGGTCGCCGAGGCGGCGTTGGAGGCCGGCGCGGACCTGGTGAACGACGTGACCGGGCTCGAAGACGCCGCGATGCGTCGCGTGGTCGCCGACTTCGACGTCCCAGCCGTGCTGATGCACAGCCTCTCGGCACCCGTCGACCCCGACCATCGGTACGCATACGACGACGTGGTACACGACGTACTGGAAGCCCTCACCGAACGCGTTCTGCTTGCCGAGCGGGCGGGTATCGACCGTTCGAATCTCATCGTCGACCCCGGGCTCGGCTTCGGGAAGAGTAGAGCCGAAAGCTTTGCCCTACTTGACCGACTGGACGAGTTCCGGGCATTGGGGACCCCCCTCATGATCGGCCACTCCCAGAAGTCGATGTTCGAACCTGCGGGAACCGATCCCGACGACCGCCTCATGCCGACCGTCGCTGCGACGGCGCTGGCGGTCGACCGTGGTGTCGACATCGTCCGTGTCCACGAGGTGGCCGAGAACGCCGCTGCCATCGCCACCGCGGAAGACACGTTACGGACGGACTGACGGTTCCTCCCTACTAGAAAAGGAGAGTCCTCTGTTCGGGTTTGAAGCTCCATCGCCCTTGCACTTCCGGGGGATCCGAGACCACGAAAGAATCGTCGAACCCGCTTGCGGTGCGGGGAAGCGGGGTTACTCGCGGGCGGACGTTACTCGCTCGCTTCCTGTTTGGCACTGAGCTTGGCCTGCTCGCGCGCGCTCAGGTTCACCGACTCCTTGAACGGCACTTCCGCGACCATGGCGAACACCGGTTCGCCCGGCGCTTCGGCGTACTCGTCGGGGAGGTGGACCTCGAACTCGGTGTCGATCTCGCCATCGTAGACTTCCCGGATGTCACCGTCGAGCTTTTCGGCCGGGACGTGCGCCAGCGCGATGTTGGTTTCGAGTTCGGGGTTGTACCACGCCGACGTGACGTAGCCACACTCCTCGCCCGTCTCGGGATCCGAGACCAGCCAGAAGTCCGAGGGGTAGTCCCGGATCGGTTCACCACCGAGTTTGAGCCCCACCATCTTCTGTGTGAAGGGGTACTCGCCGTTCTCGACCATCTCCTGTTGGCGTTCGAGTTCCTCCTTCCCGACGTAATCGGCGTCCTTGTCGTCCGGGACTTGGTATTCGAGGTTGACCTGGAACGGCGAGGTCTCGTGGTCCAAGTCTTGGCCCCACGAGAGGATGCCCGCGGCGATGCGGCGCTGGTGGCCCGGCGCGATCACCATGCCGTCGTGGTCCTTCACCGTCTCGGCGACCGGGTCCCAAACGGCGTCCGCGTTCTTCATCGCTTCCGTAACGTAGATCTCGTAGCCCTTCTCGCCCGAGAACCCGGTCTGGCTGATCAGGATATCACAGCCGTTGACTTCGGCCGCCATCAGGCCGTAGTAGGGCACGTCGCTCACGGCGTCGCCGACGAGCTCCCGCATCACGTCCTCGGAGAGGGGCCCCTGGATCTGCATCGGGGCGACGTCGATCTCGTCGATCTCAACGTCGTAGTCCTCGCCGACGTTGACGCCCTGGAGCCACTGCATCAGGGTGGAATCCGAGATCGAAAACCAGAACTCGTCCTCCTCAGGGCGAAGGAGCACCGGGTCGTTCAGAACGCCACCGTCCTCGTTGCAGAGGATGACGTACTTGCCGGCCATCACGTCGATCTCGGTCGCGTCGCGCGTGATGACGTAGTTGACGAAGGCTTCGGCGTCGGGACCCTTCACGCGGATCTGGCGCTCGACGGCGACGTCCCAGAGGGTCACACGGTTGACGAGGGCGTCATGTTCGACGCTGGTACCGCCCTCTTCGGGTTCGACGTAGCCACGCGGGTGGTAGATGCGGTTGTAGACCGTCGCGCGCCACGCGCCCTCCTCGCCGAAGGACTTGTGGAAGAACGGCGACTTTCGCACACGGGTCGAGACCAGCATCTCGATGCCCGGGTCGCCTGACTGACGCAGGTTCCGCGGGACGGTTCGGTCCGATTGGTCGACGTTCGGATGGTTCGGATGCGATTCGCCTTCCCTACTCGCCGGTTGGTTCTCCGACATCGCCTGTGAATCCCGCTGCACGGAGCATAAGATCAATAGTTAAAGAAGACACCCCTTTATCACCTGCCCCCCGCCGCGCGGATAGGTAGACGATCTACGGAATCGTCGATCCACACCCGAAACGTATACGATTCGAGGGGATGTTCCCTCCTGAATTGAAATTCGATTCGACGGTGGAAACGGATCGTAACCGAACCCTTTGGGCTTTCTACCGAGGCTCTCGTACTGATTACTGGCTCAAAGCCCCCCATCGCCAGGACTCGGTGTCGGACGTCTGATTGAAGGTGTAGATGTGGACGCCCCGGATACCGTACTCGGGGTCGGTAGCGTACGGTGTGAGCCCTTCGATGAGGTCGTCGGGGGTGTACTTGCCGCGTGACCCGACGAGTTGCCGAACGAATCCGACGATACCGGTCGTCTTCTTCAGAAAGCGGACGGAATCGCCGACGCCGACCTTCTGTGAGATGCTCAGCAACCGTTGGTACTTCATGACCCCCGGTATGCCGACCTCGATGGGGAGGTCGACGCCACGACCTCGAACTTCCTCTATCCACTCGATGACGGCGTCGGGGTCGTAGCAGAGCTGGGTCACGATGTACGTCGCGAACGGTGCCTTCTTCTCCATCGCTTCGGCCAGGACCCGATCCGAGAGGAAGTCGTGGCCCTCCGGATAGCCGGTGATCCCCACCTCTTCGAACGAGTACTCGATGTCTGAGAGCGTGGTCAGGAGTTCGTATGCTGAGTCGAACTCCCCCGCCGGTTCCTCACGGTCGCCACCCGGAACGAAGATGTCCGTGACGCCAGCCTCGGTGAGACGGCGAGCGATCTCGGTCAGGTGGTCCTCGTCCCGCACGTACCGCGCGGCGATGTGCGGACTCACGTCGAACCCACGCGCAGCGGCCATCTCGGCCTGCTCGACCGTCGCGTCGAGACCGAGCTGCGGCGACGTGGTGATGGCGATGGTCGCCCCTTCCGGCAGGTGTTCTAGCTGTCCTTCGAAGCTCTCGAAGGGCATCAACTCGAATCGAGGACCGGTGAGCAACTCGTCGGTCACCTCGGCCGCCGTCCTGGAGTGGCTTTCGACGGACATCGTTCACCCCTCCTCCGCTGTCGTGGAGGGTCCCGTCTCGTCTCCGTTTTGCGCTGTCCGAGCGGCGAACATGGGAAGTCCATTATCTTTGCCGTCGGTTAGTAGTTCGTCGCCATAACCGAACCCCTATAAGTCAGACTCGGTCGTCTCACAGCATCCCTTCGGTACCGATGCCGGCTCATGCTGTTGGGTCGTCGCTTCGTCGTATTGTGTAATTCCGAACTTTCTCCACCACTACTGTACTCGCTTCGGGCATCGACCACCCCCGTCTACTAAACGGCTCCAATAACTCACCCGGTTGTTTATCATAGACGGCGGAGCGATAACGAAGTATGGGTAGAGACGATACCGTACCCGAGCGGGCTGGAACCGTCGTTGTGGGAGCGGGCTGTGTCGGCTGTTCGGCGGCGTATCACCTCGCCGAGCAGGGTCGGGAGGACGTGGTCGTGGTGGATCAGGGGCCACTGTTCGAGACCGGCGGCTCGACCTCGCACGCACCGGGATTGGTGTATCAGACCTCCGGCGGGAAGATGATGAGCCACATGGCTGCGTACACGCGTGACCTCTACTACGACCTCGACAGCTATCGCATGTCGGGTGGGATCGAAGTCGCGTACACCGAGGACCGGTGGGACCACCTGAAGCGAAAACGCGAGTGGGGCCAGTCCTACGGGTTCGACGGTGGCGAACTCCTCTCGCCAGCCGAGATAGCCGAGCGCGTTCCGCAGATAGACGAGGAGGTCATTCACGGCGGGTACTACCTCCCGACGGACGGGAAAGCGCACGCCGTCGATGCCTCCCGGGAGATGGCCGAACGCGCTCGCGACGCCGGGCACGAGTTCTACGGGAACACGCTCGTCACCGGCATCGAGACCGAAAACGGGGCGGTCGAGGCGGTCGTCACCGAGGACGGTCCGATCGACTGCGACGAGGTCCTGGTGGCCACGAACATCTGGGGGCCCCTGTTCGGCGAGATGGTCGATACCGATATCCCGCTCGTCCCCTGCTCACACCAGTACCTCGTGAGCGAGCCGTTGGAGGAGCTCGCCGGGGCCGAACGGGAGATCGAACAGCCACTCCTCCGACATCAGGACTTCTCCGAGTACTTCCGCCAGCACGGCGAATCGTACGGTGTCGGGTCGTACAACCACGAACCGCTGCTCGTGGATCCGGCGGACATCTACGGACCGGAGAAGCTCGACGACCTCGGGCTCGAATATCCCTCCCTTCGGGAGTTCACGGCCGAGCACTTCTACGAGAACACCCATCCCGACCACGAGAAATCCGCGTACGATGCCGCTCGCGAACTCGTGCCGGCGTTCGACGACTGTGACTGGGAGAAACAGATCAACGGTATGTTCTGCTTCACGCCGGACGGGATGCCGATCCTCGGTCCCGACGAGGGCACCGAGGGACTCTGGTGGTCGCTCGCCATCTGGGTAACGCAGTCCGGCGGCGCGGGGAGCGTCGTCGCCGAGTGGATGGAGAACGGTGTTCCACGGCTCGACGGCGACCGGATCGACGCCACCCCCGCTCACATCAGCCGATTCCAGCCCCACGCGGGGAGTCGGGAGTTCACGTACGGTCGGGGGGCCCAACAGTATCGAGAGGTCTACCAGCTCATCCATCCCCGTGAGCAACCGACGGACCAACGCACGCTCCGACGGAGCCCGTTCTATGACCGACAGGACGAGCTGGGTGCCGAGTTCTACGACACAAACGGGTGGGAAGTCCCGCAGTGGTACGAGACGAACGAGTCGCTCCTCGACGAGTACGACGTTCCCGACCGGTCGGGCTGGATCGGCCGGAACTGGTCGAAGGCCCAGGGGGTCGAACACCAAGCGGTCCGTGACCGGGTGGCGATGTTCGACATGACCACCTTCACCGGTATCGAGGTCACCGGCGAGGGAGCGATGGAATTCCTGCAGGGCCTCCTCACCAACGACATGGACGTCTCGGTCGGTCGAATGCGCTATGCGGCGATGCTGAACGAGGACGGCGGGATCCTCGCGGACATAACCGCTGCACGGCTCGACTCGGACCGGTATCTCCTGACGACGGGCGGTGGCAACTCCGCGACGATCCACTCGCGGTGGATAAGGGACCACGCACCCGAGGACGTCTCGGTCACGGTCCACGATTCGAGCCGGTCGGGTATCGGTGTCTGGGGACCGAGGTCGCGAGACCTCCTCGAACCGCTCGTCGAAACGGACCTCTCCAACGACGGGTTCCCGTTCTACTCGGTGCGCGAGACGTATCTCGAGGATATCCCCGTGACGATGCTTCGGCTGTCGTACGCTGGCGAGCTCGGGTGGGAGATCTACACACCGACGGAGTACGGCGCACGACTCTGGGATATCGTCTGGGAATCGGGCCAGGAGTACGATATCGTCCCGATGGGCTGGGAGGCGCTCGATTCCACGAGTCTGGAGAAGGGCTACCGGCTCTGGGGAAGCGACGTCACTCCCGAGTACAACCCCTACGAGGCCAACATCGGCTTCGCCGTCGATACCGACACCGAGTTCATCGGCCGAGAGGCGATCCTCGAGGCACGGGAGGAGGGTATCGACCAGCAACTCGTCCCCCTCACGCTCGACGAGACGGGGGTGGTCGTCGACTCGGGGCATCCGATCTTCGACGGTGAGGAGGTTCTCGGCTACGGATGCCGTGCCGACTACGGCTACACCATCGACGCCGGAATCGTGTATGCGTACCTGCCGACCGAGTACGCAGAGCCGGGGACGTCGGTCGAAGTGAGCTACGAAAACGAACGGTATCGCGCGACGGTCGAGAACGAGCCGCTGTTTGACCCGGACATGGAGCGAATGCGATAGGAAGCGAACGACGAAGCGCTCCGACGCTTCCACATCCACCCTTCTCGCCCGCCCGAGGTACACACTCCGGGGACCCACGTGCCCGGATTTCTGCGTCGCGCCCGCGTTTCAGTTGTCTCCCTAACTTGTGTCCTCGTATCCGCAGCGTCGTCTGGAACCCCGCGATCGTCCCTGTTTTTCTAGACACGTAGCCAGCCGTTCCCATGTGACCTCCTCCCCACCCTACTCCGCCGCTGACGCGGCTTCGTTGAGGATGGGGCTTCCTGCTTCTACGACGGTGCGTGCAGACACCGAGGGAATTTCGGTGTCCGTAGCGGCTCCAGTCTCCACAGGCGTTGATTCGGGCTGGCCCATCCCTATATCCGATTTCTCAATAGCACGGTTCAGCACGTTGTGAGCGGCGTTCGCGTCACGGTCGCACTCGAATCCACAAGCAGGACACGAGTGTTGCCGAACCCATAGCGGTTTGTCAGTCGAAACGCCGCACTGAGAACACTCTTTGGTGGTCCCATGCGGTCGAACGTCCACAAAGTACGCACCTTCGCGCTCGCATTTGTATTCGAGCATCCGTAGAAAAGTTCCCCACGCGGCGGATGCTCGATTGCGAGAGTTCGACGGCAGCTCCATGAGTCCCTTCGCGTTCAGGGCTTCGACGGCCACGAAATCGTATTCCTTCGCGTACCACGTCGAGAGCTTGTGCAGAAAGTCCCGACGCTTCCGTTTCAGGTCGGCGTGACATTCGGCCACCTTCCGGCGTTGCTTGTGGTAATTGGCCGAACCGTGGTCCTTTCGTGAGAGCGCACGCTGTTCGCGCTCAAGCCGCTCACGTTCGTCCGACAGGTCAAGCGAACCCACCGAAAGACCGTCGGTGTCGTGGGTGTACTTGAGTATCCCCACGTCGATACCGACTGCCTTTTCGGGATTGTCAGGCTTCGGTGGCGCTTCGTCCTCGGTATCGAGACCGAGGACGGCGTACCACTCCCCCGTCGGTTCACGCTTGATGGATACCTGCTTCACCGTCGCGTTGTCGGGTATCTCGCGGTGGAGTACGATGGGAATGTCACCGATTTTCGAGAGCCACAACGTCGGCTGGCCGCTCTTGTTTTCGAGCTTGAAGCCAGTCTGATTGTAGGTCAACGAACGGTACTCCCGTGGCGGCTTCCACCGAAGATGTCCGACGCGGTATCCACGCTTCTTTCGTTCACGGAGCGTCGAGAGATTGTCGTACAACCGCTTGACGACCATCTGAAGCACTTTCGAGTGAACGTTCTTCAGACCACCCCACCGCTGTTTGAGGTCGGGGAGCGTCCCCTGCACCTCGTAGCGGGCGGGAATGTCGTCGCTCTCGTTCAGCACGTACAGGCAGTGGTTGTACAACTGTCGGCAGGTGTCGATGTGGCGACGGAGTTCGTTGGCCACGTCGTCGGGCGGTCGAATCCGATACCGATAGTTGTAGTTCATCGGCGCTGGTCCTCCACGTACTGTTTGAGGGCGTCGAGCGATACCTGTCCCGTTGAAAGCAGGCAGTACGAATCGGTCCAAAACGAGTCGCCCCACAGTTCGCGGTCAAGGTCGAACTCGTTTTTGATTCGCCGCGCTGACGACCCTTTGAGAGTGTTCACGAACCGAACGAGGTCCGTGGTCGGCTTCGCCTTGAAGAGCATATGAACGTGGTCGCGGTCGCCCTCGAAGTTCTTGATTTCGACGCCGTAGTTGTCGGCGAACCCTTCGACCACGCGCCGCATGAAGTCTGCCCGTTCGGGTGTGAAGGTGTTTTGCCTGTACTTCGTCACCAGTATCAGGTGATAGTGCAGGGCATACACCGAATGTGCTCCCGAATCGAGGTCGTACTCCATTTGGCTTATCTATATGGGGATACCCAATTGCATAATAGTTGCGCCGTCGCTCGAAATTCGGGCCAAGCGAAGCAGCCTACGGCTGTATCCCCTCCCTACTCGCTCGCTTCCGCACTGCGCTCGTTCCTTGAGGGAGGGAACTTGGCCTATTCCCATTTAAACACCGCCGGATATTGTCAGCAATTTTTATAACGTGCTGTGCGAACCGGGATCACGAGTATAATCATCAATCGATGCATCCCCACAACTAGGATACCTGGGGAGAAACCGAGGTTCTGAGCTGGGCAAGATGTTGTCATCAAACAAAGCAATGATACACAAATCGAGTTTTGGACACCCATCGTTCAAGGACAGGTCGCATCGAACAGGAAATAGAGCGTATCTGGAGCAGGAACGTGGCCGACGCTGAACGGGGCGAGACGAGCGGTGAGATGTCCGAGGGGCTCCAAGTGGAGCTCTTCCATCCCGATTCGGACCGCGAACCCGGCGACACCAACTATCAGGGCTTCGGCTTCGACGTTCATCCGGTGGTGTTCCCCGTCGCGCTGGCGGTCATCGTGGTGTTCGTGGCGGCGACGATACTGCTCGGCGGCCAGGCATCGGCGGCCTACGAGTGGCTCTTCAACGGGATCAACGCCTACTTCGGTTGGCTCTACATCCTGCTCGTCACCCTGTTCATCCTCGTCGTGGGGTACTTCGCGGTGAGCAAGTACGGCCAGATCCGGATCGGTGGCGTTGAGGCCGAACCCGAGTTCAGCCGGTTCTCGTGGATGGCGATGCTGTTCAGCGCCGGCATGGGGATCGGGCTGATGTTCTACAGCGTCGCCGAACCGATGTACTTCTTCGATGGGATCCCACCCTTCTTCGCGGGGAGCGCCCAGGCCGGTACCGCCGCTGCCGGGGGCCCCGCGCTCGCCCAGACCTTCTTCCACTGGGGGCTCCACCCGTGGGGGATCTACGCGCTCGTGGGGCTCGGCCTCGCGTTCTTCTCGTTCAATCGGGGGCTGCCACTCACGTTTCGGTCGATCTTCTGGCCGGTGCTGGGCGAGCGGATCTACGGCTGGCCGGGTCACGTCATCGACCTTCTCTCGGTGTTCGCGACCCTCTTCGGGCTCTCGACCTCGCTCGGGCTGGGCGTCGCCCAAGTGAACCAGGGGCTCGACGTCGTGGCGGGGTCGCTGTTCGGTGCCGGCGTGCCGACCGGGACCACCTCACAGATCGTGCTCATCGCCGTGATAACGCTGATCGCGACCGCGTCGGTCGCCGCCGGGCTCGACGACGGTGTCAGACGCCTGAGCACGGTCAACCTCTATCTCATGCTCCTCATGCTGGGTTTCCTCATCGTCGTCGGGCCGACGCTCTACATCTTCAAGGGGCTCGTCAACGGTCTCGGTACCTACTTCGTCAACCTACCTGGATTGAGCCTCTACACAGGAGCGTTCGCGGGCCAGTCCGCACAGGACTTCCTTGGGTCGTGGACGATCTTCTACTGGGGCTGGTGGATCTCCTGGTCGCCGTTCGTGGGGATGTTCATCGCGCGGATCTCGAAGGGGCGGACGGTCCGTGAGTTCGTCGCCGGGGTGCTCGTGTTGCCCTCGCTGTTCTCGTTCCTCTGGCTCTCGGCGTTCGGCGGGAGCGCGCTGTTCGCCCAACTCGGTGGCGGCGGCATCCTGGCCGCGCTCTCGAACCAGGGGCAGGCCATCGCGATGTTCTCGATGCTCTCCCAGTACCCGTTCGGGGCGGCCGCATCGGTTCTCGCCACGCTCCTTGTGGTCACCTTCTTCGTCACGTCCTCGGATTCGGGTTCGTTGGTCATCGACCACCTCACCTCCGGCGGGAAGCACGACGTCCCGAAGGTACAGCGGATCTTCTGGGCGCTCACCGAGGGGCTCGTCGCGGCGGTGTTGCTCTACGCCGGCGGTCTCGGTGCGCTCCAGACCGCCGCGGTCACGACCGGGCTTCCGTTCGCCGTGGTCCTCCTCGTGATGTGCTATACGGTTTATCTCGGGCTCAAGAACGAGTACGAGATCCTCGAATCGGAGGCGTTCCGGGACTACATCGAGGAGATCCGCGACGACGAGGACATAGCCGTGACCTCCTCCGGTGACGACGTCGTCACCGACGTCTCGGACGAGAGCGCGACGACCGACGATTGAGAGGGGGTTCGATGGTCCTTCGCTCGGCTCACGTCGGATCGCCGATTCGACCGGCTTCGAACGTGACGCGAGTGCCGACAGAAGATTGACATCCTCCACGCCGTGAACGACGTGGAATCCCACGCCCACACCGCACCGCACCGCACCGCGCTGGTTTGGGAGTTTCAGGTTCGCGGGTGGACCGTCCTTGTCGGGGATTGAACCCATCGCGGAGCGGACAACCGCTGGCTGTGCCAAGCAGCCGTTATCCTTATCCTCGGAACGTCCGTCCCCGGCGTTTCCGTCGGGCTTCGGAGCGTTCGTCGGCGGATTCGGGAGTACCTTTTTGACCGGCCCACGGAACTCCCGGCGAAGGTCGTTCGCCGTGTTCGGTGGGTTGTCGGATACTGTCTTATTGGGTGGCGGATGGACCGCCTCCGATACCTCTACATTGGGCGGTCAAAGGGTTAAGCGGTCGGTGTGCGGACTGAAAGTGAAAGAGAGCTTACGGCGCTGTATCCACAGCCTGGAGACTGTGGTATTAGCGCCTGCTGAAACAGTAGCGTATAATACCCCAAGCGGCTGAAGGTTCCACATGAACGTCGATGGCGAACGTCTCCGGGAGGATATCGAGGCGAACGCGTCCTTCGGGGGGATTGACGTCGAAGAAGGGCAGGGCCGAACCGTGTTCGCGGGGACCGAGCCGAACCGACGAGCGCGCGATCGGTTCGTCGAGCGGTTGGAGCAAGCCGGCCTCGACGTCCGCGTCGACCCGGTCGGCAACATCGCCGGGCGCTGGTCACCACCCGGTGCCGACGGGAAACCGATCGCGACGGGGAGCCATCTCGACTCGGTACCGGAAGGTGGTATCTTCGATGGACCACTGGGCGTCTACGGAGCGCTCGAAGCCGTTCGAACGATACAGAACGCGGAAATCGAACCGACCCATCCCCTCGAAGTCGTCTGTTTCACCGAAGAGGAGGGTCAGCGGTTCGCCGGGGGAACGCTGGGGTCGTCGGTCGCTGCCGGGAGCCGATCGGTGGAGAGCGCGCTCCAACTGACCGACGACACCGGTATCACGCTCGAGACGGCACTCTCGGAGATAGGCTACAACGGTACCGACCGAGTCGATGCGGCGGCGTGGGACGCGTGGGTCGAACTTCACATCGAGCAGGGCGAGCGCCTCGAAACGGCGGACGTTCCGGTCGGCGTCGTTACCACGATCACCGGCATAACCCACTGCGAGGTGACCATCGATGGCGAGGCGAACCACGCTGGGACGACCGCGATGGACGAGCGAGCCGACGCCTTGAGCGCCGCCGGGGAGTTCATCGTCGAGTTCGAGCGGATCGCCCGGGAGCGGAGTTCGGCGGAGGGTACCGCGGTCGGAACGGTCGGAACGATAAACGCCGAACCGAACGCGACGAACATCGTTCCCGGGCGGGTCGAGATGAGCCTCGACATCCGTAGCATCGAGTACGATTCGATCGACGAGATGGTCGACCGGGCCCGACGAAGCCTCGATCGGATCGCCACCGAGCGAAGCGTCACCACGGGGTTCGAGCGCGAGTTCGACGTTCGGCCGGTGTCGATGGACGAGCGGTGTCGCGAGGTCGCCCACTCGGCGTGTGAAGCGGCGGGGATAGAGACGTTGGAGATGCACTCCGGGGCCTTCCACGACACGATGCACGTCGCGAGCGTAACCGATGGGGGGCTGTTGTTCGCGCCCTCCCGAGACGGGGTCTCACACAGTCCCCGGGAGTGGACGGACTGGAACGATTGCTCGGTAGCAACGCAGGCACTCGCGGAGACGTTGGTCTCCCTCGCGACGTGACGAGCGATTCCGAGTCGGTGCCGTGCTCGACGTCGGTTCGAACTCGTAAGAGGACGATCAGCCCCGCCACTCGAACTCCCCTTCGCTAGCAGCGTGCATCGCACTCAGCACGACAGCAGCGGACTGAAAGCAAGCTCTATAGGTGAGACGACGTAGCCTTCAGGATATGTCAGCGAAGGCCGTCCAGCGTGCGGGAACGATGGTTGCGGGAACGCTCCTCGGAATGCAGTTCACACTGGTCGGGCTCTTGGGCACGAGCGGCGACACCTTCGTGGTACTCGTGGGTATCAGCGTCAGCATCTTGGCGATACTCCTGTCTCGTCTGGTGGGTTGAAGCGGTACAGCCCGCCAAGGCACTCACTTGCGGGCGAAACAGCACTCACCTCGCGAAACGACGGCGGTGAACGGCCAGTACGCTATCGTCGGCGGTAACTGCGTTGTGACGATCGGATAGCAACGTACTTACTCCATAGCGGTAACCCCACCACACAGGGTACCCCGTTTTCGAACGATGAATATTCCCCTTGCACCGGTCCTGTTTGGCCTGCTTCCGCTTGGACATCTCCTTCGTCGATGGCGAAACGGCGACGCGGGGAAAGCGCTTGACGAACTCGGGTTGCGGGTTTGTTCGCGGCAGTATCTCGGGTGGAGTCTTGGACTACTGGTCCCGTTCACCGTGCTGTTCTGGGGAGCCGTGCAGTTCGTACCGCCAGCGGTCATACGAGACCCCAACGTGAGTGTTGCTCTGTCGAGCACCACACATCTGAGTCTGGCCGCGGTCTCGTCTACCGTGTTGTATCAAGTCGTTCTCGTGACCTTCCCCGAAGAACTGTTCTTCAGAGGATACCTCGGTGGGTTCCTGCTGCGCCGTTATCGGTTCGTGGTTGGAAACACCGTGCAAGCCCTCGTCTTTGGTTTGTTTCATTCGCCGCTCGTGCTGGTCGACCGGCGTCTTGGAGCGCTCGTCGTGGTTCAGGTACTCGTCGGCTGGCTTCTCGGCTGGCTTCGTTACCGCTCGGAGAGCATCCTCCCCGGTTGGGTGATGCATGCCCTCTCGAACGTCCTTCTTCCCGTCCTGACCGGATTGTAAGAGGAGATCGGGATCACCACCGAAAGCGAGGTTAGTCGTGACCGCTCTCGTAGCACCCATCACGACGACCGGTTCGGCGGTAGGGGCAATCGTTTTCCACGCCTGGTATCTACACCGGGTATGTTTGGCCGGTTGCTGCTTGTGGCTCTCATACTCGCGTTGGCCGACGCGTTCGTTCTGCTCATCGTGGCGGGGCAGATCGGCGCGCTCCTGACCATCGGTCTCGTCGTGCTGACCGCCCTCGTCGGGTCGTTGCTGGTGCGCAGCGAGGGCCGCGCCACGCTCCAGCGGCTCCAACGACGGCTCCAGAACTTCGAGGCCCCGACCGACGAGCTCCTGGACGGTGTGCTCATCATCCTCGGCGGCGGCTTCCTCATCACGCCGGGGCTGTTGACCGACCTCACCGGGTTCCTGTTCGTGATTCCCTTCACGCGTGCTCCCCTGCGGGTTGCGCTCAAACGCTGGGTGATCACCCCGTCCGTCCGCGAGAAACTCCGGGATGGCTCCCTCAACGTCCAGGTCGGCGGCACCCTCGGCAACACACGGAGTGACACCGGTTTCGAGGGACAGGGTCGGACCCGAGAGACCACCACGGACGAGAGTTACTACGACCTCGACGAGGATATGTACGACGTCGAGGACGAGCGGAGTTCCTGACTTCGGCCTCAGTAACGAGACGAGAGCGACCCGTCCTCCTCGAAGGACGTCCGAGAAGTCGTTGTCGTTCTTTCTTCAGGTGAGGCGGTCACGTTCGAGTTGTACTCGTTCGGTCCGACCAGTAGCGTAGTCGTCGGGTGATACCCTCCGTCACCGACACGCAGCGCAACCCTGCTGGAAAGGGCCGAGATGGCTCGTCACTCGGATTCGACCAGGGACATGACCGGTGTCGCGCTGATCCCGTGGACGACGACCGAGATGAGGACGATCACGCCGACGAGGGCCCAGAGCATGTCGGCATCCGGGAACACCCCGTGGTTCAGCCCGTACGAGAGGTAATAGAAGGACCCGAGACCACGGATGCCGAAGAAGGCTATCGCGGCCGTCTCCGCTCGGTCGTGTCCGGAGCCGAGCAACCCGACGAAGCCGGCGAGCGGTCTGAGGACGAAAACGATCACGAGGGCGACCACGATCGCCTCGGTCGTCAACGGTTCAAGGAGGCCGCCGACGAGTGCCCCGCCGAACAGCACCATGATGAGGGCCATCACCGCCTGTTCGGTGAACTCCGTGACGTCGTGGAGGGAGTCGTTGTACTCGTGGGTTCGCTCGTAGTTCCGGACCATCGTCGCGGCGACGAACACCGCGATGAACCCGTATCCACCCACGACCTCCGTCGCCCCGTAGGCGATGAGCGTGCCCGCGAGCGCTTCGATCCCCTGAACGGAATTGGCGACCTGGGTCTCCGGAACGGTGATGAAGATGATCCGGGCCAGTATCCACCCGAGGACGATGCCGGCGAGCGTTCCGACGGCGATCTTGTAGACCACGTCGACCAGCAACCACTCGCCCAGCCAGTTGCTCGGGGCGAGACCGACCAGCGCGAGCGCGATGGCCAGATTGGTGAACGGGAAGGCCAGTCCATCGTTCAGTCCTGCCTCCGTCGAGAGCGCAAAACGGACCTCCTTCTCGTGATCCTCCGGTCGGTCGTGGTCCTCGGCGAATCCCTTTCCCGGTTCGCCCACTTGTGCTTCCGACGCCAACACCGGATCGGTCGGTGCGATGACCGCCCCCAGAAGCACTGCGGTCGGGACCACCAATCCGAGCGTCCACCAGCCCAACAGCGCGGCACCGGCGATCGAGAGCGGCATCGTGACCGCGAGGAGTCGCCACACCACCGACCACTCGGCGATCCCGGGTCGGCGGTCGATCTTCAGACCGAGCGCCATCAAAGCGATGATGACGCCGAACTCGGCGAGGTGCTCGGCGCTCTCGCCCTGTTCGAGCGGGTCGGGCACGAACGGCACGAACGGAAGCGAGAAGAGGACGACCCCGAACCCGACGAAGAAGATCGGCATCGAGACCGCCCGATCGCCGATGAAACGAGGCAGGACGCCGACACCGAGCAACGTGAGACCGACCGCGACCAGCCCAACAGTGTAGAGTTCTACGACCACTCTTCACGAATCGAGAGGAGGTTGAAAAAGCGTGACCCCGGAGAGTGCCAGTCGAACATCTATAGTCGGTGAATCCGCAGACACAGTATGGAAGGCTCGCGATCGTCGGACGGTATACGACCGGCTTCCCGGCGAGCGCTGCTTCGGTGGGGGGCCGTTCTCGGTGTGTCGGCCCTCGCCGGCTGTACCGAGGAGATCGGTCGTGAGTTCCCGTCGAACGAGAAGGTCCCGCTCTCCGAAGTCGTTCCGGAGGTCCCCGTCAAGAAGCGGACGACGGTGCTCGAGACCGGCATCACCGAACTCGCCGGCGAAGATCTCACCACCAACGATGAGTTCACGGCGGAAATCGAAGCGGCGGGTATCGAGGTCGGTTCATTTAGTGAGCGATACGACGTACTGAAATTAGAATACAGAAACCAGACACGTCGAAACAGGGGTGTCCTTCACGAACTCGGACTGGTCGCCGGGGCGTACGCGGCACTCGTCTCGGCGGATCGAACCACGACAGCGCTCGACGTCACGATCACCAACGCACGGTCCTCGACGGTCGGTTTCGTCGAGATCTCGAGTGAGTACGCAGCGCGGTACAATGCCGGTGAGTACTCGGCTGCGGAGTACGGGGAACTCGTGGCAAGTTCGATCACATCGAAACGTGATTCTCCGAAGGTCAAACCCGCCCCGAGCTCCTGAGTCGAGTAGCTCGCCGAGGATCGCTTCGGTGGGTACTGCCACTATCGGTTCACCGACCCAACCGAGACCGAGCGAGGAAAGCCTAATGCCGAGCTGATTCATCGCGAGATACCCCCATGTTTTCGTGGTCTCCCGTACGAAGCCTGCACCTGGTGTCCCGCGGTCGACCACTACACTCGTATTCTCCTTCGTGGTGGTTGTAGGAGCCGACTGCCCTCAGCACCAACCCGGAGTGCACAGGTCCCGACTATCCGTCTCGGTACGATAGCGTCAATAAAAAATACTCATCTCTCGATTGATTCGGAGCGGAGACGAAGCTCCGACCGGACTGCGGCCCGTTTTCGGGGTATCTGATCGCTTATGGACATTCCAATCGTGCGAGGCACATGTCCACCGAACAACGGGTGCTCCTCGTCGCGATCGCTCTTTCCGGCGCGCTGGCCACGCTCATGGTTCTTCCCTACGAGCAGTATCTGTTGCTTGCGGTTCTCCTCGCGTATTTGCTCCATCCGCTTCAGCGTCGCCTCCGGCGCTCCGTCGGGCCACGGGTCTCGGCAGGCCTCCTCATTGTCGGTGTGTTCCTCGCGGTGGTCGTTCCGCTCGGGGTGTTCGCTCGGGTCGCCGTCCGGCAAGCGATATCGATCCTCACGGCCATCAACCGCGGGGATGTCGGCGTGGGGGCGCTCGAGAACTTCCTGGGTCAGCAAGTCGGTGTCTCGGTCGATCTCCGACAGCTACTGTTGCGGTCCGGTCTCGACGCCTCGACCGCACTCGGCGGCTCCAGTGGGGGAAACACCACGGCGCTCCTCAACAACGCGACACGAGTCGTCAGCAATCTCGTGAGCGTCTTTGGAAGGGTGACGGACATCGGCATCGGTCTCATGGTTCTCCTGTTCGTTCTCTACTACCTGCTTTTGGATGGTTCGGCCCTGGTGTCGTGGCTACGGGCCGTTTCGCCGCTCCGGGTATCGACGTTCGACCGGCTCTATGACTGGATCGACCGGCTCATGTACGCGGTGCTGTTCGGGAACCTCCTGGTCGGTATCGTCCAAGGCGTGCTCATCGGAATCGGCTTCGCCGTCCTCGGGGTCCCGAACGCGATCTTCTGGACGGTGGTGACGGCCGTACTGTCGCTGTTGCCGGTTATCGGTGCGTTCATCGTCTGGATCCCCGCCGTCGGGTACCTCTTCGTGGTCGATCGACCTGTGATCGCCGTGGTGTTGTTCGCCTACGGCACGCTCGTCGTGAGCCTCTCCGACAACTATCTGCGCCCGGTTATCGGGGGACGCGAAGCACAACTCAATCCCGGCGTGTTCATCGTCGGGATCTTCGGGGGCCTCGCGGTGTTCGGGTTCATGGGCGTCTTCTTCGGTCCGGTCGTCCTCGGCCTCCTCATCGTTCTCATCGAGATCTTCGCCGAGTACCGGGACCCGGTCGGTCCGGCGGGATGATTTCTCTACCGCTGGATGCAGGCTCATCCACCTTCAAGAAGCCATCGTCAGGTGTTGTGTCCCGAAACACCTCATGCGCCGCCGAGGAGGGTCCCGTAGCGTACGATACCGAGTTCCTCAATCGTTCGCTGTTGGGACGGTGTCGAGCGATTCGCCGTCTTCGGTCGCTATCCCACGCCCGGTTATCGCCATCACGAAGAGGATGAGCGGCGAGAGATAGCCGAAGAAGTAGTACGGCGCGTACTGGAGCGTCGCCACACCGAGTACGCTCGCCATGTATACACCACCGGCGTGCCACGGGATCAGCGCGCCGGTCGGCGTGCCGGCGGACTCGATGGCTTGTGAGAGTGCCGAACTGTCGAGTCCGTACTCCGTGTAGAGATTTCGGAGGCTCATGCCGGGCACGGCGATGCTCATGTACTGTTGGGCCGAGAAGAGATTCACGACGATAGCCGAGACACCAGTGGCGGCGACGAGGCTGCTTGCGCCCCGAATCGAACGTTCGAGCGAACGTGCGAGTACCGCGAGGATGCCAGTTCGTTCTAGAAGTCCGCCGAGCGAGAGTGCGGCGACCACGACGGCGACCGTCCACGCGGAACCGGTGAGTCCCCCGCTCGCGAGCAACGAGTTCACCGCTTCGCTCCCCGTCTCGGGGGTCGTGCCGTTCAGGAACACCTCCCACGCAGCAGTAAACGATGGCTCTTGAAGCAGGATAGTCGTTCCAACCCCCGCGAAAACACCGGCGATGAGCGACGAGAGCGCCGGATAGCCGTACAACGCGAACCCGAACGTCACGAGCAGCGGGAAGAACACGAGCACCGAGAGGTCGTACGTACCGACGAGCGTCCCTCGAATTTCGTCGACGCGTCCAGCCGGGATGGTCCCGGTCGTCCGCAGCCCGAGGTAGGCGAAGATGACGACCGAGACCCCGAGGGCGAGGGCTGTCCCGAGGCGCATCGCTCGAATGTGGTCGTAGAGGTCGGTGTTCGTCACGCCCGCCGCGAGGTTCGTCGTGTCCGAGAGGGGTGACTGCTTGTCGCCTGCGTACGCCCCAGAGAGAATGGCTCCCGCGGTCATCGGCGCTGGGATCCCGAGTCCGGAACCGATGCCGACGAAGGCGATACCGAGCGTGCCCGCAGTCGTCCACGAGGACCCGATAGAGAACGCAACGACAGCCGAGAGGAGGACCGTCGTCGGGAGGAACACGGTCGGCGTGAGTACCGAGAGCCCGTAGTACATCATCCCCGGAATCGTCCCCGCGCTCACCCAGGTGGCGATGAGGGCGTAGATGACGAGAATGATCAGGACCGCCTGCAGTCCCATCTCAAGACTGTCCTCGACACCGTCGTAAAGCTCCTCGAACGAAAGGTCCATCCAGTACCGACCGACCAACCCGGTCAGAACGATGCTCCAGAGCAGTGGTCCGTGTGGGGCGAGCCCCAGTATACCGGAGCCGACGCCGAGGAAGATGACGATACCGAGCAGTGGAGCGAGTGCCTGGAGGACCGACGGCTGCTGTCCGCCGAAACGGGACCCATCAGTCGGGAAGTCTGCGTCGAACGAACCCATCTACGCCGAACACAATTACTGAAGAGCATTAAACGGCACGGTAATATTCTCTTCGGGCATCACACTCGATCACCATGGATCCGTTCCGCTCCACCGGCTCGACTCGGTTGAAAGGCGAACCGGACGACGTATCGACTTGCGTCGCTTCCAGCATGGAGTGTATGGTCTCGATCTGGAAGCGGCTCTCCAAGGGACTCCGCCGTGTTTTCGAGTTCGAATCGCGTTCTTTGCGTCACCTGCGATCGCTCCCGCTCTTCCTCGCTGCGCTCATCGTCGTAGCGCTGCGGTCGTGATTCGGCGCTACGCACTCTGGACAAGCCGGAATCGCCGACTACGGGTGCGAGTCGAACCGTTTTCTTCGAATTCAACCTTCGGTCCATGCTGCTCGGTCGCCCAATCGAAACGTTGCTGGGGACGAGGCGGCTCCACACCACATATGAGTGAAGACGAAGCTCCCACGGTTCTCGAAAACCGGTTCCCCGATAGGCCCCCTCATCAGCGTGTTAGCGTGTCCGACGCGCTATGAAGGCTCGAATTCGTGGCATCTACGCCACTGCACTGACCCACCTCTTCCGCGAGGCCGGTCACACGGTCGTGCAGGCATCCCCCACTATCCAGGAGCGCTTCGACGGTGGGTTCGCCGTCGAGGGATCCGACGTCACGATCGAGACGACCGATGACCGACAGGGCATCGGCATCCACGGTGACTCCACGGCGGTGAACGCCGCAGCGACCCATCTCGCTAGCCTCGAAACGGATACCTTCAGCTGGTTCGTGGAGATGCCGCGTGAGGCGGTGTTCACGGGGCAGGTCACCGAGACGGTCAAGGGCGGTGCTGTTGTGGACTGTGGCAGTCGTTCGGGATTCCTTCCGGATTCGAACACGGACCACCAGATCGAGGAGGACGACCGACTCAGCGTGCAGGTCGTCGACCCTGTGCCGCCGTGGAGCGACGACCGTCCAGTGCTCGATACGCACCTCGAAGCGGGTGGCCGTTTGGTCCAACTCGTGCACGATGGGTCCGGAGAGACGTCGGCACGACCGGGTATGGCCGCGGATCTCACTGACCTCCTCCCGAACGATCCACCGGACGGTTGGCGAGCACGCTGGATGGACGCGAGCGACGACGCGGAGTTCGCCGCGCTTTCGGACGCCCTCGCGTCCGCGAGCGACCGAGCCACGGCTATCGATGCGGCGCTCTCCGACGCACCCGAGAGTCAGGACGAACCCGGCGTCGTCTGGAACGAGTGCGCGACGACCTGGATCTGGTTCGGCCGTGCGTCGCGCTTTGCGCTCGACGACGCTCGCCGGGCCGTCTGCCCGACGATGGCCGGCCACCACCGTATCAAAGCCGGGAGTACGGACGCGAGCGCTGCTGTCGAACTCGTAGAGGCGGTGTGCGATCTGGACGACAGCGCGGAATCCGAGTTTCCGTTCGCGACGATCGCCCGGCAGTTCGGGCCGGACGAGGACGACGACGTGAAGATCGTCCACGGGAAGCCGGATGGCCGTCGAATCACGTTGGGTGAGGGCCTCGTGACCGACCGCGACGAGTCGAGTGTCACCGTTCGGCGGGAGATGACGCCTGGGGGAACCTACGATGCACTGGGAACCGAGCGCCGTGCTGGCGATACAGCGACGACGAAGTTCACCGAGGGGAAGTGGTGGTATCCGACCGTCTATCGGGATGCGAATGGAGAGCGTCGAGGGACCTACGTCAACATCTGTACGCCGGTCGAGGTCTTCCCGACCGCCGCTCGCTACGTCGACCTCCACGTGGACGTCGTGAAGCACGCCGACGGCCGGATCGAGCGTGTGGACGATGCCGAGCTCGACAGTGCTGTTTCGGCGGGCCACGTTTCCGAGCCGCTCGCGGAGACGGCTCGCGAGGTCGCGACCACGATCGAGAACGCGCTCTGACCCTCGATTGGAAGCTATCGAGTGGCCCCTATTCGTACGAGGGCTCTATCGTCTCCCCCGGTTGGACGGTGGCCCACACCTCGCCGTTTTGGGAGACTTTCAGCGTTGCCGACCCCTCGTTTTCGATGCTGTAGAGTGTACCGTCAGTCGAGTACGTATCGACGCCACCAGCGCCGACGAACCCGTACGCCCCTGACACCCTCCCCGTGTAATCGGGGTTCTCGGCCGTGGTTCCCGGGTTCGCCTCGCTTTCGTAGTAGAACGGCATCGTGCCAGCTTCTCCAGCCATGAGCGTGTAGTTCGAGGCCCCATCGCCGACCGCCTCGACCGTGATGAAGTTCTCACCGTTCGACGGGGCGTCGGGGTCGACGCGCTCGCCGTCCGTTCCTTGGCCCGGTTCGACCGTCTCGTACAGCTCGCCGTTCAGGTACACTTCGAGCGGGACGTCACCGTCGTTGACGAAGCCGAGGGAAGGGTCGCCCGCGATGGTCGGTCTGTACTGGTAGCTATCGACCCCGTTGTCCCCGACGAACCCTTCGGCGTAGTAGGGGTCGTCGAGGACCACTCGGTCCTCGTAACTGGCCGAGTCATCGGTATCGGCTTCCGCCCCCAGCTCGATGTCCGGGCCAGTACCCCCGTACATTCGGTAGTACGAGCCACCCGACCCATCCGCGACGATGGTCACGTTGTACCAGCCTTCGCGGGACGAGTCCGTCTCCGCTGCCGTCTCCATCCGTGTCGGGGTCGGCGTCGGTGTCGACGTTGGCGTCGCTGTTTCAGTTGGTGTCGGAGTCGGCGTTGCCGTTTCAGTTGCTGTTTGGGTCGGTGTCGGGGTTGCTGTTTGGGTCGGTGTTGCTGTTTGTGTCAGTATTGGTGTCGCCGTTTCGGTCGGTGTCGGTGTTGCTGTTTGGGTCGGTGTCGGTGTTTCGGTGGGGGTTGGCGTTGCCGTCTCAGTTGGGGTCGCCGTATCCGTCGACGTCGCCGTTTCGGTTGTCGGAAGGGCCGTGTCCGTTTCCGTCTCGGTCGATGGAGGTGTGAGCGCCGACGTACCGTTCGGCGCCGGAGTTGCCGTGCTGATCGACGTCGACGTGGAAGTGGACGTTGCTACTGATGTCGAGGGTGGTGTCCCCGTAGTGGAAGCCGTGGAGCCAGTCGACACCGTACTCGTGTTGTTCGTCGCCGGGACCGCCGTCGAGGTGTCCTCGGGTGCCTGGGAGAGGAAGCTACAGCCGGCCAGCAGCATCGACGCGACCACCAGAACGACGAGCAGAGAGCGGGGGTTCACACTCAACTCACCCGTTGCTGGAGGTCGTGCTGGGTGTCGACCGGGCGACCGTTCTCGTGGCTGTGGGATTCGGGACGTGAACCATTTGCTTCCGCATTGACCCCACCTCGTATTAGCAGTTGGGACCGGGATCCGAACGGACGAGGAACTCGCGGGACCGACTATCGATTCGAGGGTCTCGGCCGTCGTAGACTGCTCTTCGGCGAGCACAGTTGCAGAGCGGTTCTCGGGGTGAGTCGTCTCCGTCGTGGAGGTGGTGAGAACGGGATCAGCCGGATCCTGCTTCGTTTCTCGTCGGTGCGACCGCCTCCGACCCGCAGTTCGGGCAGCGCTCCCTGTTCGTCGCGAACCGCGCCTCACACGCTTTGCACTCGTAGTCCGCGTTCTCCTCCATCCCCCCGTCCATGTTCCGTTTGAACCGCTCGGCCTGACGACCGAGCTTTCTGAACACGTCCCTCATCGCTTCCGAGAGGCGGCGGAGTGTGATAACCGTTCGCCGACGATGAACGGGAACCACGCCTGATCGGTCCGCTTTTTTCTTCTAACCGATCCGCCGGAGAGCGATCGCGAATCGCTTAACCATCGGGTAGTACAATGGGATGTTAGATGGCTGTACTCATCACCGGTGCAAGCCGTGGTATCGGACGCTCGATAGCGTGTTCACTCGCGCCGGACCACGACATCGCGGTCAACTATCGGACCGCCGAAGATGCCGCTGCTGACGTCGTCGACGACATCGAAAGCGATGGAGGAGACGCGATCGCAGTGAGGGCCGACGTCGGCGACTCGGCGGACGTCGAATCCATGGTCGCGACCGTCGTCGATGAGTTCGGTGAACTCGACGCGGTCGTCAACAACGCCGGTATCGTCGACCCGGACCTCGCAACCGACATCGACGACGAGCAGTGGAACCGTGTCCTCGAAACGAACCTCTCGGGGGCGTTCTACGTTGCACGGGCCGCGATCCCACACCTCGAGCCCGACGGGGACATCGTGTTTCTCTCCAGCATCGGGGGCACCGGTGGGACGGTCGACGCGAGCTATGCAGCGAGCAAGGCCGGTCTGCACGGTCTCACCCGGTCGTTGGCTCGCGAATACGGTGGAGACGGCCTCCAAGTCAACGCCGTCGCACCTGGCCCCGTCGAAACCAGTCTCAACGATGCCATCCTGGAGCATCTAGAGGCGATAGAATTCCGTGGGCACGAGAACCTCGACACCCATCTCCCTCAGTATGCGTGCAAACCGGAAGACGTCGCTCACACCGTCAGGTACGTACTGGAGAACGAGTACCTCCAAGGCGAGATACTCAACGTCAACGGTGGAACGCAGTTTCGGTGACGGTCTCCCTCCGAGGGAGTCGACCGTCGTTTAGATGTACTCGCCGTGTGCTTCGTAGACGGACGGGTCGTCGTCGTATTTTCGGGCAACCTCCTCCAGGGTGACGAAGTCGGCGTTCTCGTGGCTCTTGACGTAGGTGATGAAGTCTTCGAGGTGCGGGATCATGTGGGGCAGTCCGTGCAGATCGGGGTGGATCGTGAACGTGTAGACTCCGGCACCCCGGCGGTTGTAGAGATAGTCGAACTGCCGCTTGTAGTACTGTTCGTACATCATCTCGGGGTCCTTGTACCCAGCGTGATAGAGCGGCTGTTTGATGAAGAGCATCGCCGGGATGTCGTCGCGATACCAGCTGATCGGTATCTCCACGACGTCCGTTTCTTCGCCATACTCGTACGGTGTCGTCCACGAATCGGGGTCCTGGTCGTACTTGATCTTCTCCCAGCTGTCGCCCTTCCGCATGTAGCCCGGCTCGAACTCCCGTTCCATGAGGCTACTGTCGTAGAGGAAGTCGTACTTCTCGACGAGTTCCGGCGTGTTCTCGCTGAACTCCCACCAGCTCGCTCGGTGACCGACCGGTTTCTCACCGGTCACCTCCTCGACGAGATCGATCGAGAGCTGGAGGATCTCGTCCTCCTGCTCGCGCGAGAGGTCGGTCGGGTTCTCGTGGGAGTAGCCGTGGACACCGATCTCGTGACCGGCGTCCGCGACCGCTTGGATCTCTTCTCGAAACGTCTCGATAGTGTGGCCAGGAACGTACCACGAGGTGTCGATGTCCTCGTCTTCGAAGAGCTGGAGCATCCGTGGGATGCCTTCGTTCCCGGCCGAGAGCCCGCGCGAGAGGTCCGCGGGCGAATCCGCACCGCCGTACGAGCCGAGCCAGCCAGCGACACAGTCCGCGTCGACGCCGATCGCTACGTCAATGTCACCCATCGTGTTCCCTCTCGCGGGCGGAGCCGATAGCCGTGGTCGTCGTCGCAAACGTTGCTGGTATCTAAGCACTCGATCTGGTGGTACGCCGTCTGGTCAAACCTCTCCCTCGAAAGCCTCGCGGAGAGCACCCATATCGCCGGTTCCGAGGGCTTCGATGAGCAACAGGAGCTTCAGGCGTGCTTTGTGTGCCGGGAGATCACCACCCTCGATGACTCCGTGTGCGCGAAGCGTCTCGCCGCCGCCAGCGGTTCCGTAGACCGGGGCGACGACGCCAGCCTGACACCGGGAGGTTATCACAACGGGAACACCCCTTTCGATGGCGTCGGCGATGGCATCGCCGAGTGCGCTCGTCGTGTTGCCGAGACCGGTTCCTTCGACGACGATACCGTCGGCATCCATCCCGAGAGCGTCGGTCACCTGCTGTGCACCGACACCGACCCCGGTTTTCACCATCGGCACGGTAGCCGTCGACGCGAGCGCATCGATCGAGATCGATCGGCTTCCCGGCTCACGGTGAACTCGGATCCCCTCGCGGGTCGAGCGCGCGATCGGGCACTTCTCGGGTGAGACGAACGCCGAGAGCTTGCTCGTGTGCTGTTTCGTCACGTCACGGGCAGCGTGGAGTTCCTCGTCGAAGGCGATATAGACACCACCCGTTCCACGAAATCGCTCGTGACTCGCCATCCGCACTGCGGTAAGGAGATTGCTCGGTCCATCGGGGCTCACCTCGTCCGGCCGCCGCTGCGCCCCTGTCAGAACGACTGGCGCGTCGAGATCGAGCACGAGGTCGAGGTAGTACGCGGACTCCTCCATCGTATCGGTCCCGTGAGTGACGATGGCCCCTTCCGCGCCGTTCTCGACGGCCGTTCGAATCCGCTTTGCGATCGTCGCGAGGGACCCGAGGTCCATGTCGAAGCTGGGTGTCTGTACCACTTCCACCACCTCGATGTCCGCATACGAGGCGAGTTCCGGAACGGCCGCAACGAGGTCGTCACCGCTCTTGCTCGGCGTCGCGCCGGTTTCGCCGGACGTACTTGCGATCGTTCCTCCAGTACTGAGAACGGTGAGTGGCACGGACATTGAACTTCGCACCACTTGGCAGTGCTGGTCTGATAGCACTTCTGGAAAAGCCACAAGACGGATCCGCTGTCTCGCTAGCGTTCGTCTCCCCGATCTCAAGTACGCTATCGGTTCTTAGACTCAGTTTATACCGGCTACCGCCTGCAGTCTGTCGCCGTCAGTGCCGACCGCGTGCGTGCCGAGACGTTCAAGGCGGTCGTTCAGAGCCCTTCACCCGATACAGTCCGCTTCGAACTGAACGCCCGAGAAAGCACCAACCGTGTTCGAAGTAGACTAGCTCTCAGTGGTTTCGTCGCGCCGTTCGACAACCGAGCCAGGGGTTCGTGATAGTGGCAGCTGAGGATCAGTCCTCTACTGTATTCTCAAACACATGCGCATGGTCCGCAACGAACTGCCGCATACCGATCGGCCTCCGTTCGAGAAGCGTTTCGATGTCTCCACTCACGCGAGCGGAGAGTCCCAACCGAACGGTGGTGTAGATACCGAGCATGACCAGAACGAAAGGCACGGGGTGGCCCCGAGCCGTCATCCGACGAACGAACGTCAGCGCCGACGGGTTCGCGTAGTCGATGGGGCGGCCCAAGCCGTTGGTGAAGATACGGGCTACCTCGTCGTAGTTCAACGCCTCCGGTCCGGTGACGTCGTACGCTCGGTTCTCGTGGCCGCCCTCGGTGAGCACGACCGCCGCGGCCGCAGCGACGTCCCGGGCGTCGACGAAGCTCGTCCTCCCCTTCCCGGCGGGGACGACGATCTCGTCGTGGTCGACGATCTCGGGTCGGTGAACCCCGCTGAGGTTCTGCATGAAGAACGACGCTCGAAGGAAGGTATACGCGAGGTCGGCCGCTTCGACGTGGCGTTCGATCCGTCGATGCGGAAGCCACGGATTCCGGTTGGCACCGAGAATCGAGAGGTAGACGACGTGCTCGACACCGACGCGGGCGGCAGCGTCGACGAACTCCCGGATACGCGCGACGTCTACCGCCGGCGGGCGAACGAGGAAGATCCGATCGACACCCGCCAACGCGTCCCCCCACGTTTCGGGATGAGTGAAATCGAAGACGACGCCAGCGTTGTCCCCGCCGAGGTGTTTCCCAGCCGTGTCACTCCCCCGGGTGGCGACCCGTACCCGTGCCCCGCGACGGACGAGGGACTCGACGACGATGGAACCGACGGTGCCCGTCGCGCCGGTCACGAGTATCGTTTGCGTCATCAGTACGTGCCACCGTCTTTAGGAACCCTCACAGAGATACCGCTGACGACCGCGGTCGCGCTGACGGCGACCCCATCCGCCCCGTCCCAGCCCCGGAGGGAGCCCAATGAACGTGTCACCAACGCTCGGATCGGGGCTACTATCGGTCGATATCGGCCGTCTCGTGGAGGAAACAGTTTCATTTTCACGGTGCTGTTTACCTCGATTTATACTCCGAGGGTCCGTCCCTCGTCACATGGAGCGACCAGGAGCCTCGGAGCGCATCCCGGAATTCCCCTCGTCCACCGAACCCGTCCACGTCCGGCACGGTCCGGGTCGATTCGAGGCAAGCATCCCCCGGTCATCGTGACGACGGACGACGGGACGATCCTGGTCTGGCACCGCACGGACCTCCGGGTTCGGGACAATCCCGCGCTCGACCGAGCCGCCGCGCTCGCTCGCGAAAGCGAAGCCACGATTCAGCCCGTCTTCGTTTTCGATCCGCGGTTCTACGGCTCGCGCTCGCTCGCTTGTGACGGTCGGATCGCCTTCCTCCACGAGTGTCTCTCCAGTCTCCGTGAGCAGTATCGTGAACGTGGTGCGGAACTCATGTTCCTTCACGGCGAGCCCGCCGAGCGATTCGGCGCGCTCCTCGATACGACGAACACCCGGTACTCACACCTCTGCTACACCCGCCATCCGACCGCCCGCTACGGTGCTCGACGCGATGACGGGCTCGAGTCTCGCATCGGCGGTGGAGGTGAGGCCGGGGATTCCCAACACTCTCGAACTAATATCGAAGCAGTCCCCGAGGGGGCGATAGTCTTCGACGCGCAGGAGCGAGGCATCGACTCGCGCGAAGGGTGGGCCGAGCAGTGTGAGGAATATCTGCGTGGAGAGTACCACCCACCGCCCGACTCGGACGTGCTCGTGTCCGAGACGAACGCCCCCGCAGGCGATGAGACTATCGAGGAGATCGAGGCGCAGTACGGGGTCGACGCCGTGAAACGGGACGTCCCTCGTGGGACCCATCGTGCGGCTCACCGTCGCCTCGATTGGTTCACCCGTGCGAAGACCATCGACCAGTATCCCGGTGGGATCTCGCCCCCAGCCGAAGCCGAACGGCGAACCTCGCGACTCTCGCCGTATCTTCGATTCGGTCTCCTCTCGGCTCGACAAGTCTATCAGGCCGGTGTCGAACGCGGTGGGGCCGAGCGTGCACGCGACCTCTTCGAATCGCGCCTGTACTGGAACCGCCACTTCCGCCAGAAGCTCGCCGACAACCCGACACTCACCCGGGAAGCCGTCAATCCCGTGCTCCGCGGACTCTACACGGACGACGACGAACACGACCCGGCGCTCGTCGCGGCGTGGAAGGCGGGTCGAACCGGCTTCCCGATGGTCGACGCCTCGATGCGGGCGCTCACCGAGACCGGCTGGTTGAACTTCCGGATGCGGGCGATGGTCGCCTCCTTCTTCGGCTACATCCTCAAACAGTGGTGGCGTATCGGCGCGGATTTCATGTACTACCACCTCGTCGACGCCGACCCGGCGATCAACTACGCCCAGTGGCAGATGCAGTGTGGGCTCGTCGGCTGTCACCCGAACCGGGTTTACAACCCACGAAAACAGGCTCGCGAGAACGACCCGGATGGGGAGTTCGTTCGGACGTACGTCCCCGAGCTTCGTGACCTCCCGACCGAATTCCTCGCCCGTCCCGAGCGAGCGCCGGTCCACGTCCAGCACGAGTGCGACACCACGATCGGCGACGAACCGGATGCCGATTACCCCTACCCGGTCGTCGACTTCGAACGCGAGGCGACCATCGCTCGCGAACAGTTCGGCCAACTCGCCGACCGAGCACGGGCGGCGCTCGACGATCCCGACGTTCGTCGACGCGCGTCGCTTTCCCGGGACCGTCGCCAGCGCATGAACGGCGAAGCCACGAGTGAGAATACGACGAACGAGCGGTCGGACGGAGGGAGTCAGCACCGTCTCGGAGAGTTCTAACCGGCGCACAACAGCCAGTCTCCGTGGGACGCGTCCGGTCGTCGAGCCAGTCGTCGACGGTCTCTCCACGAACGTCGACCGCTCACTGCGGCGGCCGGTGGCGTCGAGGGCGGACGATCGCTCGAAACCCGACCTACCGCGATTCGCGCTGTTCGACCTTGTTCAGTTCGATCAGTAGTCGAAACATCGCTTTCACCAAATTATCGTCGACGTCGAACCGCTGGGCGTTCTCGCCGGCGCGGTCCATCACGCGCTGTTCCTGGGACTCGTCGGTGGTCGGCAGTCCCTGGTCGCGCTTGACGTTCGCGATGGTCTCGGCGACGTAGGTTCGCTGGGCGATGTGCTCGACGATCTCGCGGTCGATGGTCTCGATCTCCTCGCGGAGTTCGTCGAGGTTCATCCCATCCGTGCGCCGTCGGTCCGGGTCGTCGTCAGCCATGTGTCTCCCTCGTAGTCGTCCCACGCCTCTTGTACTTTCTCTAGTGCTTCGCGCTCGCCGACCGCGGTGTAGCTCGACCCGCTTCCCGAGAGGGACGTACCAGCGGCGTGGGGGAGCGCGTCAAGTAGCGGGTCGGTCGGGAAGTCGAGCGCCGCACAGAAGGCGAACCCGTTCACCATCATCGCGCGCTCGTAGGCCCCCTCGAACGCGAGGTCGGCCACGAGGTCGGCCAGCGGCGCGACGCGCTCACACCGTTCGATGTCCGCATCGGCGCTGAACGCCCGCTCGTCCGGCATCCAGATCAGCACGTCCCAGTCGACGTCGTCGGCGTGAAGGAGCTCGTTCGTCGTGTTGTCCGCCACCACCGCGCCACCGAACATGCTCGCACGCGCGCCGGCGGCACAACCAGTGATCGTGATCCCAGCGTCCTTCGCCGCCTGGATCCCGAGGTTGAGGGCTTCCTCGCGCGGGATCTCGCGACCCAGCGCGTCGAGCGTCGCCAGCACCACCGCGTTCGCCGCCGCGCTCGAACTCTTCAGCCCCGCCGCCATCGGTACCTCGCTCGCGGTTCTCACCCGTCCACCCTCGCCGTCGCCGTGTGCGTCGACCACGAGCTCGACGCACCGCTCGATGAGGTAGGTGTCGGCATCGGGCGCGCCCTCGATCTCGCCCGTTATCGTGTCGTCGTCGTCGGTGAGCTCCACAGTCGAAGTCGTCTCGCGGTCGATGGCGAACGCACCGCCCGTGCCGGTGGCGAGCGCGTTCAGGATGGTTCCCGCCCCCGGCGCGCTCGCGTGCCCTTCCATGCCCCGGCATCCGTGCGGCCACACTTACCGCTGGCGGTCGGACGCGGCGCTTTTGGGTCGTCCGTCCCTGTTCCCGTCATGAGCCAGCACAGCGAACTCTCGCCGGACACCATCTCCGTAGCCCTCACCGAGGCCGGCATCGCGGTCGAGTACACCGACGGCCGCGAGGTGTTCTACCACGGCGTCCCCGCGAAAGTCGAGGGGAGCCACACCACCGCCCCGGGAAAGGAAGTCCACGTCCTCGTGACCGACCCGACGGAGACGGAGGGCGTGCTCGTCTACGTCAACGACCGGACGACCGCCGACGAGATCATGGAGGGGACCGGGGTCGGGCGGGTCTTCGTCGACGACGGCGAGGAGACCACGCTCTTTCCCGGCGTCAGCGTGGCTGCCGGGAGCTATCGGGTCACCGTCGACGCCGACCCGGACGTCGCTCGCGGGCGGGTGTTCGTCTTCGAGGAGGACGAGATGGGCGAACGAAGCGTCGAAGTCGTCGCCGAGTAGTTAGATGCCGGGGACGCCGAGCGCGTCGGGCGTGACGATCCCGAGCGTGCCGAGCACCACGATGACGGCGTAGACGACGACCACCGCGACGAGACCGATCCCGGCAGCGGTGATCCAGCCACCCGGGTAGCGCCAGTTGATGACGCCGACCCAGATGACGAGCATCAGGAGCGGGCCGAGCAGCGGTATCCAGCCGATGAAGACGCCCGAGAGCACCCAGACCAGCGAGCCGATCAGGGCCGTGATCGCGGGGTTGGCGAACCCCACGTCGCGGTCGGCCACGAGGCGAACGCCGGCGTAGATACCGACCGTACCGAGGATCAGGCTGACGACGAAGACGACGATGGTGTCGAGGAGCGCCATTACTCCGGCCTCCAGTCCATCTTGATCGTCACCGACTCACGACTCCCCCGGAGGATCGAGGAGCTCTCGCGTGCGCCGACCTCGAACCCGACCGCGGCGGGCGGGCTGAGCGTGATGGTCTTGTTGTCGATGTCGATGTCGAACTGCTCCCCGGATTCGAGGTCGTCGGCGATCGTTCGGAGACGGTCGGCGGCCTCGCTACGGTCGAGTTCGTCCTCGGTGATGTTCTTCTCAACCATGAGCTATTATATAGGGGGTGGTCGGTAATTAAACATTGTGCCAGCTCGGGGAGCTCCTGCGCCCTGTACGGGTTTCCGTGGGCCCACGACCACCGACCGAGGGTATCAGCGGCCGGTGAACTCGGGGTCGTAATCGTCCTCCGCGAAGGCCCGTGCGCCCTCGGCGTGGTCGTCGGTTTCGAGCAGCGTCGCGAACACCCGCCGGTCGTACTTCCGGCCCTCGTGGAGGTCGGATTCGGCCGCCACGTTGCCCGAGTCCTTTATCGCCCGCACCGCGAGCGGCGGTTTCTCCGCGATGGTCTCGACGAACCCCGTGACCTCCGCCTCGAACTCGTCGTCGGGGTGGACGTGATTGAGGATCCCCACCTCGTCGGCGCGCTCGGCGGTGATGTGCTCGCCGGTCGTCGCGAGCTCCGTCGCGACCGCGGGGTTCGCGAGCCGCGCGACGTACTGGACCCCGCCCGCCCCGGGCAGGATGCCGAGGTCGACCTCGGGGAACCCCAGCCGGCTCGACTCGCTCGCGAGCCGGAAATCACAGGCCAGCGCGAGTTCGAGCCCGCCGCCGAGACAGTAGCCGTCGATCTTCGCGACCACGGGCGCGGGGAACTCGCTGACCGAATCCCGCATGGTGTGGGGTTCGAACGCGCCCGGGGAGCTCCCCGAGAACTCGTTGATGTCCGCGCCGGCACAGAAGGCCTTCTCGCCAGCTCCCTCGAGGACTACCGCACGAACCGCGACACCCTCGGCGTCCGCGTCGCGCTCGGCGAGGCGGTCGAGCCCCGACACGATGTCCGCCCGCATCCGCGCGTTCAGCGCGTTCAACGAGTCCGGTCGGTCGAGCGTCAGCGTCGCGACGCCGGTGTCCTCGTCGAACGCCACGACCACCGCTTCGAGTTCGTCGTGCATACGGCGACCCGTCGGGTCCCGGGCGGAATACGCTGCCGGTCAAGGGAACGTCGGGTCGAAAAGAGCGAGACTGAGCCGTTACTGCCGTCGAGCCTTCGCGCGCTCGGTCCACTGCTCGACCCGGCTCTCGGAGATGCCGGTCTCGTCGGCGAGGTCGGCGGGGTCGGCGTCCGCGAGGTCGGCGACGGTCTCGACGCCGGCCTCGGCGAGCGTCTCGGAGTACGACGGCCCGATACCTTTGAGCGCGTCGGTGTCGGCATCCTCGGTCCCCTGGGTGGGGTCGGCGTCGGTCGGTCCGGCCGCCTCGGCGTCCTCGGTCGCGGAGATCGACTCGTTCGTCTCCTCGGTTATCGACCCCGTCGACCCGGCGGCGTCGCCGCCGGCGGCCGCGGACGCCTCGCTACTTTCGTCGACCGTCTCGTCTACCGCTCCCCCGCCCGAGGAGTCGTCGTCGCTCGTCTCCGCACCGTCGTGATCGAGTTCGAGGTCGTCGTCATCGCCGCCGTCGGCCGGCCCGGCGGCCTCGGCGTCCTCGGCCGCGGAGGGCGACTCGTTCGTCTCCTCTGTCATCGAGCCCGTCGAGCCAGCCGCGTCGCCTTCGGCCGCCGCTGACGCCTCCGCGTTCTCGTCGCTCGACCCTGCGTCGGTCGTGTCCGTCGATTCGGGCTCGCTCCCGGCCGATCCGGTGACCTCGCCGGGTTCGGCTCCACCCTCCGCGGACTCGTCGACCATCGACTCCGTCGAGCCCGCCGCGTCGCCGCCGGCGGCCGCGGACTCGTCCTCGTCGCCCCCGACGCCCGCCGTCGATCCGTCGTCGGCCGCGCCGGTCTCGGCGTGGTCGGCCGTGACGTCGTCGTCGCCGTCGGTCGGTCCGGCGGCCTCGGCGTCCTCGGCCGCGGAGGGCGATTCGTTCGTCTCCTCTGTCATCGAGCCCGTCGAGCCCGCCGCGTCGCTCTCGGCCGCCGCGGACGCCTCGGCGCTTTCGTCGGTGCCCTTCACCGCGGCTTCAGAGCTCGTCTCCGGGTCGGCCGACCGGTCGTCGTCGAACCAGTCGTCCGCGCCGTCCGACCGGCGGTCGTCGTCGTCGAGCCCGAGCAACGATTTGATCGTGTCGATCAACGCCATGTTGCCTGATCCTCTCCCCCGAGACTTAAATACGTGCCCGAAGCGCGCGGTTCATTGCCCCGATGGGTGCCTCGCGGCCGGTCCAGCGTTCGAACGCCGCGACGCCCTGATAGAGCAGCATCCAGCCCCCGTCGACCGTCGTCGCGCCCGCCGCCCGCGCGTCCCGCAACAGTCGGGTCTCGATCGGCGAGTAGACCGCGTCCAGCACCGCGAGGTCGCCGTGGAGCGCGCCTCCGGGGACCGGCGACTCGTCGCGCTCCATCCCGACGCTGGTCGCGTTCACCAGCAGGTCGGCATCTGCGAGCAATCCATCGAGTTCGTCGAGCCCGTGTCCCGACGCGCCATCGACGTTCGCCGCGAGTTCGTGGGCCGTCTCGACGGTTCGATTCGCGATGGTGACCTCGATCCCCTCGTCGGCGAGCGCGAACGCCGCCGCCCGCCCCGCACCGCCCGCCCCAACCACCACTGCACGGCCGTCGAGCGGGACGTCGTGGTGTTCGAACGCGCGCGTAACCCCGATCGCGTCGGTGTTGTGACCCGTCACCCCCTCCTCACCGAAATCCAAGGTGTTGACCGCCCCGATACGGGTCGCGAGGTCGTCGGGGTCGCAGTGGTCGAATACCTGCTGTTTGAACGGGATGGTGACGTTCAGCCCCTCGATACCGAGCGCTCGCGCGCCCTCGATGGCCGTTTCGAGGTCCGACTCGTCGGGCTCGAACGTGACGTAGCGGGCGTCCATCCCGAGTTCGTCGTAGGCCGCCTCGTGCATCGGCGGCGAAAGTGAGTGCGAGACGGGGTTGCCGAGGAGGCCGAACACCTGCATGGGAATCCCGAGAACGACGTGCGGCTAAAACGCACCGAAGGAGATGTTATGCGAGTTCACTGTCCAGAACGATTTTTCCGGCGGTGGCGAACCCACTGATAGCGAACAGCGCTCCTAAACCGAGTACGATAGTCGCACCCTCCTCTCCCATGTCGGAGTACGCCTGAATCGCGAGATACGCACCGAGAATACCGAATCCGAGATAGAGTAGGGCCAAAGATAGTCTGAAATAGACACTTTCGCCGATCACTCTCGAAAACTCTCGGAATCGGTCGGAGCGGTATCGAGCCAACAAGAACGTACCAAATACGAGCTCAAGGGCCGTCAGCCACCCGCCATCGAAGTATTCAGTGTGCTCTCCAAGCACGATGAGCGAGAAGAGTTCGACCCCGGCCGACAGTACTCCAAGAAAGAGCACGGCGATCCCACCGTAAAGCTCCCACTTCGAGCGCTCACTCATCGTGTGTTCTATCCGAACACACGAGCAACGGAAATACCCGTTTCGATCAGCCGTAGGTCGCGTCCCAGCGGGTGGCTTTCCGGAGGTTCCCACAGGAGTTACACTTCACACGGCCCATCGTGTCCATCGCGTTGTCGAGGCTCTCGCAGTTGGCACAGAAGTAGCCGTACTTGTCCTCCTCGTTCATGCTCGGGTCGGTGTAGGCGGTGAAGAAGGGGCCCTTCTCCCCGCGTTCGACCTCCTCGCTGTTGACGTACATCTCGCGGCCGTCGGGGGTGGTGGTGGTCGCCGGGGAGCCGCTCGGGGCCTCCTCGGGTGTCGCCTCCGCCGTGCCGGCCTTCATGTAGATGTTCTCGATGTAGGGCTCGTCGTCGATCTCGACGGTGTCGGTGTCGACGCGCTCGAAGTCGAACGACTCGTAGAACTCGTTGCCCTCCTCGTTGTCCTCGAGAACTTTCGCGCGCAGTTGGGCCGCGCCCATCCCGACCAGGTGGTCGCGCGTCTCCTCGAAGAGGTCCGCCCCGATGCCCCCGCCGCGGTAGGCGGGGTCGACGTGGAGCCAGAGCAGGTCGCCGTTGCCGCCCTCGGTCACGAGGTCTGACTCGGAGAACGCCCGTACCTCCTCGTCGTCCTCGACGACCAGGAAGAGGTAGTCGTCCTCGCCCAGCTTGCGTTCGAGGCGGTCGTCGTCGTACCACTGGGTGACCGCCCCGTCGATCGCCCGTGGGCTGAGCGAGTAGGAGCCTTCCATCGAATCGCGCGCGATCCGCCGGATCGCGTCGCCGTCGTCGATCGTCGCCTCTCGTATCTCCATGCCACCGGTTTGTGGGTCAGTAGCATAAACCCCCGGCCGGCGTGCTCCCGGCCGGCCCCGGGGCCGGGTCGGGATGGGATAGCTGATGACAGTGTCGTAACGCTAAAGAGATGAACAAACGTTTATAGGGATAACATGACTACGAATCGCGAATTTCGGGGGGTTGCTGCGTGGGCGTCGAGGTGAGGGAATCGCCGGTCTCGGCCGAGGCGTTCGAGGAGATGGAGCGGTTCGTCCGTGGCTATCTCGAAGCCAGCCTCAACAACGAGGGCGAGGGCGGCCGGATGCGGTGGTACCCCTGGCACTCGGCGAGCTACCGGTTCAACCACATCAAGAACGTGGTGGCGATCGCCACCGACATCGCCGAGCACGAAGGTGCGAACGTCGACGTCGTCCGAGTCGCCGCGGTGTTCCACGACGTCTCGAAGCTCGAAGCCGAACAGGACCTCCACGCCGAGGCCGGCGCGCGGGTCGCCCGCCAGTACCTCGAAACCCACGGCGACTACCCGCCCTCGTTCATCGCGGAGGTCTGCTCGGCGGTCACCGACCACTCCTATCAGGGCCCGCTCACGGAGCTCCCCCTGGAGACGCAGTGTCTCATCGAGGCCGACCTCCTCGACAAGATCGGCGCGAACGGCTCGATACTCCTCCTGCTTCGGATGGGCTACGAGTCACGGACGCACATGGACGCCGCCGAGATGGTCTCGCGGGTGGCCGACCGCGGCCGCGACGCCGAGACCCGGATCGAGACCGACCGGGGCGGGAGCATCATCCACCAGCGGCTCAAGCGGGTGAAGTGGCTGCGCGAGTGGCTCGAAGACGAGGTCGCGGGGATGACCGTCGAGGGGGTGGTGAACGACGGCTCACCCAAGTGATCCGACCATCGTGAGCGCTTCGCCGAGGAAGACGACCCCGAAGCCGGCGAGCACGATGGCGCTGGCGTAGGCGACCGCCAGTCCGACCCCCGAGGCGCGCCGTTCGGCCGCGACCAGCGTCGCCGGGAACCCGACGACCCAGAGCAGGATGCCGGCGAAGAAGCCGACGAGGAGGAGCGGGCTCCCGGTTCGGACCACCAGCAGGCCCGAGAGTTCACCAACCGGAAGCGAACCCAGCACGTCGATCCGGCCGGGTTCGAGCAGGCCCACACCGACCGTGAGCCAGAACGCGATCTGGAACGGGTTCGTGATCGCGAGAACGAACGCCTTCCGGAAGCCGCGGCTCTCCGCGGGTGCCTCGTGGGTGGCGGTGGCGTCGCGCGCCGCACCGACGGCGAAGTAGAGCATGAGGAGGCCGCCGACCGCGAACGCGACGCCGCGGACCGCCGGCACGCGTTCGACGACCGCGACGACGCCGACGAGCGCGAGCACGAGAAAGCAGGCGTCGGCGGTCATCGCCCCGAGACCAGCCCGGAAGCCCGCCGTCCAGCCGCGCGTCACGCTCTCCTCCGCGATGACCGCGTTCATCGGACCCGGCGGCGCGGCGACCGAGAGACCGAACACCACGCCCGCGAGCGCCGTCGTCACCGTGCCGAGCACCGTCATTCGTTCGATGTGGGCTCGCTCCCGTGAAAACGGTGTTTATCCTCCTCGATACGTCTCCAGGGCGGTGCCGTAGTGCGATTCTGAGGCGATCCTGGGGCGGTTGGCAGATGTGTTGTCGGACGCACCGCGGCCGCAGCGGTGCGGCCGCGGCGCGGGGCGGCGGTGCAGCGGTACGGTTGCGGGGCCGTAGCTGGTGCCTGGTGGACGAAGGGCGAGCGCGACTGGAAGGAGCGCGAGGGCTTCGGCGGTTGCGGTGCTGTGCGGAGCGGTTGCGGAGTCGGTAGCGATTGCACCGCGAACGAGGCCGAAGGCTGAGTGAGCGGCCTTTTTAGTCCACTGGAAGAGCTCCGCTCTTCCAAGCTCTGTCTCGCTACGCTCGACAGAACGGGTTTTTGGACGGGGTTCGGCCGAGCGCGAAGCGCGAGGGAGGACCCCGTCTAAAAAAGCGGGATCCTACTCGTAGGCGAGCTGCATGATCCACTGGGAGAAGACGTCGCTCTCGGGTTCGACGTCCTCCTCGCCGACCAGCGGCGAGAGATTGTTGCCCGCCATCAGCAGCGAGAAATCCAGGTCGCGGGCGACCGGCGAGAGGTAGTAGGTGTTGTGGCCCTCGTAGACGGTGTCCTCGCGTTCGATGAGGTCGCGGTCCTCGAGCGATTCGGCGATCCGGCTGCCCTTCCGGGAGGTGACGTCGAGTTCCTTCCAGAAGTCGCTCTGGTGGACCCCGCCCGTCGTGCGGACGAGTTCGAGACCGGCGCGTTCGTCCTCCGAGAGTTCCTCCTCGACCGTGGTGCTCATACCGGTCGAACGCCGCCGGATGGGTTAAACCTGACTTTCGACCGGTTCGAACGGCGTGCGACACGGCGGCCCGTTCGCGAACCGATAGGTGGCCGCGCCCGCGTCGTCGATGGCGATCAGCGACGACGACCGCGTCCCGAAGCCGAACTCCTCGTGGTGGACGCAGACGCCGTAGTCGTGGTCCGAGAGGACCTCGGCCCCGCGCGCAAGCCACGCCTCACCCGTCTCGCCGGGTTCGGGCTGGAGGGCCTCGCGTACCTGCCGGCCGTTCGCGGCCTGGCGTTCGCCCCGCTCGGGCCAGGATTCGGGGATCGTGACGTCGCCGATCGCGCCGGTGTTCATCACAACGTGGACCCCAGGATCGAGGTTCTGCACTCGTAGCTGCCCGGCCCATTCGAGGAGGAGCGCGGCGTTCGCGTCGGCGACCACGAGGTTGAAGCCCTCGTACTCGTCGGCCTCGACCGCGCGCTCGGCGAGTCGGGCCGCGTCCTCGGCCGACTCACAGCCGAGGCAATCACGGACGAGCAGCCCGCGCGAGCGCTCGCCCGCGAGGTCGGCGTCCGTCCAGCGGTTCGTGACGGCGACGAACACCCCGAACTCGTTGTAGCCGATCCACGTTCCGCCGGCCTCGGTGTCGGTCGGCGCGACGACCCCCGGATCGGTCGCGACCCGCTCGGGCGGGTTCGAGGGTCGGTCGATCGATTCGTCACGGTTCGCCGCCACGGCTACCGGGACATCCGGAAAAACGTTCCACGCGAACACGAGCGTGCACATGGTTCGGGGTAGGAGGCGAGGCGGCTAAACCCCCCGGCTGGTCAGTCGGCGGGACGAGTGTCCGAACACTGGATCCCC
The DNA here is from genome assembly GCF_009900715.1 of Halococcus salsus. Classification (NCBI taxonomy): domain Archaea; kingdom Methanobacteriati; phylum Methanobacteriota; class Halobacteria; order Halobacteriales; family Halococcaceae; genus Halococcus; species Halococcus salsus. The sequence continues at coordinate 1,316,116 of NZ_JAAAJC010000001.1, read as the reverse complement.
TTACTCGCCGTGGTCGAGCAACCGCCGACGAACCGCGTCGCGCTCGACGGTTCCCGAGGCGGTCCGCGGCAACGAGTCGGCGAACGCCATCGTTCGCGGGAGCTTGAAACCCGCGAGCCGTTCGCGACAGTGCGTGTCGAGTTCCGCCCGGTCGACGACGTCCTTTCGGACGACCACCGCACCGACGCGCTCGCCCCACTCGGGGTCGGGAAGCCCGACGACGGCGACGTCCTCGACCGCGGGATGGTCGCGGAGCACCGCGGCGACCTCCCGAGGGTCGACGAGTTCGCCGCCGGTCTGGATCCGGTCGTCGAGTCGTCCCGTGACCCAGAGCCGACCCGCGGCGTCGCGGTGGCCGACGTCACCGGTGTGAAAACCCGCCGCCGAGAACGCGGACGCGGTCGCGTCGTCGTCGCCGTAGTATCCCTCGAAGACCGTCGGCCCCGAGACGACGATCTCGCCGGTCTCGCCCGTCTCCACGGGGTCTCCCGCGCCGTCGAGCATCGACAGTCGGGTGCCGAACAGCGGCCGGCCGACGGTACCGGTGTGGGCGACCGCCTCCTCGGGCCGGGCGGTGGCGACCTGCGAGGCGGTCTCGGTCATGCCGTAGGTCGGACAGACCGGGATCCCGCGGCGGGCGCACCGGTCGACGAGTTCGGGCGGGGTCGGCGCACCACCGAGCAGGACGAAGCGAAGCGAGTCGGGGAGCGACCCGGCGTCGAGCAGCCGGCGGAGCATGGTCGGGACGAGCGAGACGCCGGTGCAGTCGTGGTCGTCGAGCGCCGCCAGGGTCGTCTCGGGGTCGAAGCCTCCCTCGGGAAGCACGACGGTCGTGCCGTAGAGCGCCGAGCGAAAGACCGGTGCGAACCCGCCCATGTGATAGACCGAGAGCGGGTCGAGCCAGCGGTCGTCGGGGGAGAGCCCGAGTCGGAACGCCGAGGCCACCGCGCTCGACCGGAGGTTCTCGCCCGTGAGCACGACGAGCTTCGGCTCGCCGGTGGTGCCCGACGTCGCGAGCAACAGTGCGGGCTGCTCGGCGGGTCGCGGGGACGGTTCGAACGCGGCGGGCTCGACGGTGTCGAGTGCCGTCGCATCGTTCGTGGTGGTTCCGTCGACGGACGCGACCGGGAGGCCATCGGCAACGTCGATAGCCGTCTCCTCGGTGTCGGCCTCGCAAACGAGCGCCGCGAGGCCGGCGCGCTCGACCTGCGAGCCGAGTTCCGTCGGTGTGAGCCGGGCGTTGAACGCGACGAGCACGCAGCCGAGGCGCGCCGCGGCGTGGACGAGCGCCACCGCGGCGGGCCGGGTCTCGGTGAGGACCCCGAGGTGGTCGCCGGGTCCGAGCCCGAGGGCCGCGAGCCGTCCCGCGACCCGCTCGACCGTCGCGTCGAGGTCGGTGTAGCTCCACTCGTGCTCGCCCGCGACGAGCGCGGTCGCGGTCGGCGAGGTCTCGACACGCCGGCCGAGCACGTCCATCAGGTCGAGTCCTCCCCCGGGTCGGGTGCGTTTCCAGCCCCCTTGGGGACGTGTGCGTGGCCATCGGCGACGGGTGCGGGGTCGGGGATCAGGTCCGTCGCGAGGCGGTCGGCGGTCGCGAGACCCGCGGCGGGCGGGTCGGCGAGGCTCGCGGCGACGTGGACCGCACCGGCACGCGCGAGCGCGCCGTCGATGGTGGTCGAGAGCACCGCGTCGATCCCAGCCTCTCGTGCGGCGAGCGCGGCCTCGCGAGCCCGGTCCGGCCCGCCGAGCACCATCGGTTTCAGTACCACTCGATCGGCCGCTCCGGCGTCGACGACCGCCGCAACCGAGTGCGCCGCGAGCGACTCGTCGAGCGCGATGGGGACGTCCCCCCGGAGGGCGGCGTGGCCCGCGAGGTCGGTCGACGAGAGAGGCTGTTCGAGGTACGCGAGGTCGACGTCGGCGAGCTCGGGGAGTGCCCTGCGCGCTTCCGACGGGTCCCACGCGGCGTTGGCGTCGGCTCGGAGGGCGACGTCGGGCCCCACCGCCGTCCGGACCGCGCGGAGGCGTTCGACGTCCGCCTCGACGGCCCGCGTGCCGACCTTGACCTTGAGGGTTCGAAAGCCCGACTCGACCGCCCGTCGGGCTTCCCCGACGGTTTCGTCCGGCGAGCCGTCGCCGATGGTGGCGTTCACCGGGACGCGGTCCGAAGGAGCGCCGCCGAGGTGTCGATAGAGGGGGACGTCGGCCGCACGTGAGCGGGCATCAGCGAGCGCGAGCGCGAGGCCGTGACGCGCGGCCGGCGCGTCGTCGAGGTCGGCGAGCGCCGCGTCCCAGTCGTCGTCGGTCGTGCGCCGAGCTCGTTCGAGGGCCGCCTCGCAGGCGTCGAGCGACTCCGTCCAGCCCGGAAGCGGCGTCGCTTCGCCGACCCCTCCGGTACCGCCGACCTCGACCCGCACGACGAATCCCTCGCGAGCGTCGATGGTGCCGTGGGCGGTCGAGAGCGGCGTCGAAAGCGACAACGAGAACCGCTCGACCCTCACCCGAGGACCCCCGGCAGGGCGAGGCCGAGCGCGAACAGCACCGAGTGGGCCGCGAGGAGTTTCCCGACCTGCGAGAGCGCGGGGTTCAGCACGTCGCCGTCGGTGTGGGTGACGACCGTCTCGGCGATGCGGACGGCGTAGGGGATCGTGAGCAACGGCGCGAGCACGAGGAGCGAGAAGCCGGTGAGCCAGAAGACGACGGGGACCGTGTACGCCATCCCGAGCAGGAGGACGAACTCGACGCGGCTCCAGCGGTAGCCGATGATGACCGCGAGCGAGCGCTTGCCGGCCGCCTCATCGGTCTCGCGGTCGCGGAGGTTGTTGACCACGAGGATGTTAGTCGAAAGTGCCGCGGCGGGGAGGCTGGCGACGACCGCCGCGAGCGGCAGGGTATCCGGGGGCAGCCAGAGCGGGAAGGCCGTCGCGAGCGCGGCGGCCTGGACGTAGTAGGTGCCGGTGACGGCGACGAGCCCGAAGAAGACGAAGACGAAGAGGTCGCCCAGTCCGTAGGAGCCGAACGGGTAGGGCCCGCCGGCGTAGAGGACCCCGGCGGCGACGCTGGCGAGACCGATGACGACGATCGGCACGCCACCGACGTACACCAGATAGACCCCGACGAGGATCGCGAGCGCGAACGTCGCGATCATCGCCGACCGGACTTGTGGGGGTTCGATGAGCCCCGATTGGGTGACCCGCGTGAACCCCTCGCGGTCGTCGGAGTCCACGCCGGATTTGGCGTCGTAGTAGTCGTTCGCGAAGTTGGTCCCCACCTGGATGAGGAGCGCACCGACGAGCGCCGCGAGCGCCGGCAGCGGGGCGAACACCCTCGTCCCGAGCGCGAGACCGATGCCGACGACCACCGGCGCGGCCGCCGCCGGGAGGGTCTGTGGACGTGCGGCCATCAGCCACGCTCGCCGTCGTGAGACCGCCTGTGTTCCCATTACCGCCGATCCGGGATCGACCGGCGTTAACGTTTGGATACGGACCGACCCCGTCCGGGTGGGCGACCGACGCCGGGACCGGACGGTCGGGATGTGTCACGACCTGAAACGTGTGTCACGGAATGAGATCCGTGCAGCGAGTAAGTATAGGTTTCCGGGGGGTCACCCAACGAATGGAACCCATCGGTTCCGCCGCACGGGACATCGGTCCGTTGTCCTGGCATCATTCCGCATTGTCCCGTGCTTTTCACCGTTCGACGCCGAGCGTCGCGTGCCGCTTTCGGAAGCCTTGACCCCGAGGGGACCCGACGGCGAGTAGGTTCGATAGCGACGACGATGGAATACGTACAGGAACGGATCACGACGCTGCACGGCGTACGCGACGCCGCGCCCGAAGCCCCGATCGACCGAACCGCGGTCGTGGTGCCGATGGCGGGCCGCGAGTACCGAACGCCGGCCGCGACACGGGTCTTCTCGACGCTCGAAGGCGTCGCCCCCGCACGGGTGGTCGTCGCGCTCCAGGCCGGCCCCGAACGGGTGGCCGACGTCCGGGCGTGGCTCGACGGCTTCGGCCTCCCCGTCGACCTCCTGTGGTGTGACGGCCCCCGGCTCGACGCCCTGCTCGCCGAACGCGGTCTCGCGGGCGAGACCGGCAAGGGTCGTGACGTCTGGCTCGCGCTCGGCCTCGCGAGCCGCCACGAGTTCGTCGTGGTCCACGACGCCGACGCGATCTCCTACTCGGCCGCGGACGTTCCACGACTCTGCGCGCCGTTGGCCAACGGCGAGTTCGAGTTCGTGAAAGGCTACTACGCCCGCATCGAACGAAATCGACTCTTCGGCCGGCTGTTCCGGCTGTTCTACGAACCCCTGGTCGCGACCCTCCGCGAGCGCCACGCCGCCGACGTGCTCGACTACCTGAGCGCGTTTCGCTACGCGCTCGCCGGCGAGGTCGGGCTCACGGGCGACCTCGCGCAACGCGTCCGGCTCTCGCGCGGCTGGGGACTCGAACTCGACACCCTCGGGTCGGCGTTCGAACAGGGTGGATTCGAGCGGACGGCTCAGGTCGACCTCGGGATCGACGTCCACGACCACCGCGAGGTTTCGGGAGGCGCGGGGTTGGCGGCGATGAGCCGGGAGGTCGGCCGGGCGCTCTTCCGTATCGTGGAGGCACACGGCGTGCGGCCCGACTACGACGTGCTGCCGTCGCGCTACGAACGCACGGCGGCCCGGTTCGTTCGCCAGTACGCCGCCGACGCCCGCCACAACGGGCTCGACTACGACCCGGCGGGAGAGCGTGACCAAGTCGCGACGTACGCCGACGCGATCGTTCCCCCCGACGCGGACACCCGGCTCCCGGCGTGGGTCGACGCACCGCTCGACCCGGCCGACGTTCGGGAGGCCGTGGCGGCCGACCTCGCGGCGACGAAGGGTTAAACCCGCCCCGCCCGACCCGCCGTCAATGGAACTCAGCCGCGACGAACTCGCCGGCGTGGTCGACCTCTTCGGGGCGTTGCCGCCGGCGGACCTGGTCAGTGCGGGCGAGGAACTCGCCTACAAACGGGGCACGACCTTCGACGGGGACAACATCGACGACGCGATGACCACCTACCACCTCGTGCGTTTCGGCCCCGACGACGGCGTGGTCGAGGGGGCCGACGAACCGCTGCTCGCCGCCGGCCCGGCCGCGTTTCCGGTGCTCCCCGACGGGGCCGAGGACCTCCCGCACATCTTCGACCGCGAGCCCGTGACGCCCGACCGGGCGGCGCTCGGAACCGTCGTGGAGGAGCGCTTCCGAACGGACGCGGCCCGCGCGCTCGGCGACGGGACGGGCGATATCGACCGACTCCTCGACACCAGCTACGACATCGAGACCTGGGCACCGGTCGACCTCGGCGACATCCGTGACCGGCTGGACGCCGCCGCCGACTGAGCCGGCCCCGTTCTCAGACGCGAGCGGTGACGTAGAGCGCGGTCGGGCCGGCCACGAGGAGCGCGAAGACGTAGCTCATCGCACGATAGAGCAGCGCCACCGCCGCCGCCGAACCCGCTCCCATCGGCGTCAGCGCGACGAGGAGCGCGACGAGCGCCGTCGAGACCGCGCCCAGCCCGCCCGGCGTCGGCACGGCCCCGGCGAGCGAACTCGCGGGCACGAGGAAGACCACCAGCAATGGACTGATCGTGAAGCCGAGCGCGAGCCCAGCGAAGTAGAGCGGGGCGGCGAAACAGGCCCAGCCGAGGTACGAGAACACGAGGCCGACGACCAGGTCGCGTGGCTCGTCGGCGATCCGCGCCACGTGGTCGTAGAAGCCGTCGATCCGCGCCCTGACCGCCGCCGTCTCGATGCGGTCGATACGGGCCGCGACCGGACCGACGACCCCCATGAGGAGACGTGTCACGAGGTCGCGCCGTCGCCAGGCGGCGTAGACCAGTCCCGGAACCCCGATGGCGATCGCCGCCAGCCCGGCGAGGATCGACCGCGCGCCGGGCGGGACGGTGCCGGTGACCGCGAGCGCGGCGAGCCCGAACCCCGCGAAGGTGAAGAACGGGAGGAGGTTCATGAGGTCCGCAGTCGAGACGCTCGCGAGGCTCTCCTCGTAGCTCGCGTCGGTGTCGGCGGCGAGGACGTACGCGATGAAGGGTTCGCCGCCGGCCTGGCCGAACGGGGTGGTGTAGTTGGCGAACGTCGCCGCGAGGTACGTCGGCACCAGCCGGCGGTAGCCGACCCGTATCCCGCCGGCGTCGAGCACCACCTGCCACGTCTTCGTCCACGCGAGGAGGTAGCCACACGTGGCGAGGCAGCCGACGACGACCCACCGCGGGTCCGCGCGCCCGAGCGCGGCGAGGATCTCGCTCCAGCCGACGACGCGTCCGAGGAAGTAGACGAACACCGCGGCGACGGCGAAGCCGACGACCATCTTCGCGACCGAGCGCCGGTCGATGAGGTCCGTGGACTCGACCGCCACTTACGGGCACCCTCTCCATCGGCGACCGGCCGCAGTGTCACGAGCCATTCGCTCGGTTCGAAGGCCGAGAGCTCCATAAGTCGCGTGAAACCCGACTCCGAGACGACCCGGTTGAGTCGTCCCCGTCCGACCATCCGATACCGATCCGATGGACCGGCTCCTCGTGGGTCGAACACACGAATTATACCCCACGAACGCCTCGGCGGTGTATGGACCTCTCGCGGGTTGTCGACCGGTCCGCCGTGGCGGTCACCGACGGGGAACGCGACGCCGCGGTGCTGGTCCCGGTCATCGCCCGCGAGACCGGCCCGGCGCTGCTGTTCACGAAGCGCGCCGACCACCTCGGCGAGCATCCGGGCCAGATGAGCTTCCCCGGCGGCGGCCGCGAACCGGCCGACGACGACCTCGCCGCGACCGCGCTTCGCGAGGCCGACGAGGAGATCGGGCTCGACCCGACGACCGCGGAGATGGTGGGTCGGCTTGACGACATCCGCACCGTCACCGGGTACGCCATCCGGCCGTTCGTCGCGCGGGTTCCCGACCGCGAGTACGTCCCCGACGAACGCGAGGTCGCCGAGATCGCGGTGCTCGCGATCGGCGACCTCACCGACCTCGCGAACTACGACTCCGAGCGGCGCGACCACCCCCACTACGGCGAGACCCGGCTCCACTTCTTCCGGGTGGACGGCTACGTCGTCTGGGGCGCGACCGCCCAGATGCTCGTCCAGTTCCTCGAACTCGCCACCGACTGGCGGATGCCCCCCGAACCCGACCGGGTCGTCGACCCCGACGCGGAGTTCCCGGTCTGAGCCCGCTCGCCGTTCGGTCCCGCCGGTCGCGTGCCACAACACACAAAAGCGCTCGTCGCCTTCTTCGAACCATGTCGAACCAAGAGACGACGACCGGGTCCGACCTGCCGGAGACCGACGAGGAGTGGCGCGAGGTGCTGACCGAGGAGGAGTACGCCATCCTGCGCGAGCAGGGGACCGAACCCAAGTTCTCGGGCGACCTCCTCGACCAGCACGACGACGGCACGTTCGTCTGTGCGGGCTGTGGCACCGAGCTGTTCGACTCGGAGACCAAGTTCGACTCCAAGACCGGATGGCCGAGCTTCACAGACGCCGTCGGGGACTCGGTCGAACTCAGAAAGGACACCTCACACGGCATGGTCCGAACCGAGGTCGTCTGTGCGACCTGCGGGGGTCACCTCGGCCACGTCTTCGACGACGGCCCCGACCCCACGGGCAAACGCTACTGCATCAACTCCGCCGCGCTCGACTTCGACGACGAGGACGCCTGAGACCCGTTTTTCGACCCGATCCTCCCGGATCCGCTCGCTTTTCTGCCGTTCCCGTCGCGACCGTCGGTTGGTGAACGGTTGACTATATAGATTTCATAGTAGCGTATTTACCGGCTCCGGAGATATCAATAGCCGATGACGCGAAGGCCCGTGAGTCGACGTGCCGTCCTCGCGAGCGGGGTGGGGGTCGGTGCGGCGCTCGCCGGTTGTATCAGCACGAGCGCGACGCCACCGAACGTCTCCAGTGAGGGGTCCGACGAGGGAGCATCCGGACCGGTGCTCCGTTCCGGCGGCTCCTCGACGGTCTATCCGATCGTGAGCACCGCCGCCGGCTACTGGAGTACCAACGAACCCTACTGGCACCCCGACGTCTACGGAATCGAGACCCAACAGCATCTCGCGGACTACTGGGCGGGGCTGTACGGTTTCGGTCCCGCCGACGGCGGCGCACCGCCCTTCTCGATACGCGTGAGCCTGAGTCACTCCGGAACCGGGCTCGAAAAGCTCCGGAGCGGCCGACTCGATATGGGCAACGCGAGCGCCCCGGTGAAGGCCGAGTTCCCCGACCTCAGCCAGTCGGAACTCGAGAAGTACACCGACCACGTCGTGGGTGTCGACGCCCAGCCGATCGTGGTGAGTCAGGCCATCTACGACGCCGGGGTCACGGAGATATCGGCGAAGACCCTGAAGGCGATCTACCAGGGTGAGATAGAGAACTGGCGCGACGTCCCCGGCTACTCGGGACCGCCAAAGGAGATCCAGGCGGTCGGCCGCGCCGAGGGCTCGGGCACCGACACCGCGTTCCGGAGCAACCTCTTCGGGAACTCGAACGCGCCCATCCCCGGTGTCGACATCCGGAAGGGCGAGAACCAGCAGGTCAAACAGATCGTCAACGGCTCGGACAACGCGATCGCCTACATGGCGCTGGCGTTCGTCGACGACTCGGTCCCGTCGATCGCGCTCAAAGCGGGCGGAACGACCTACACGCCCGGCGAGAACCTCGCGGAGGCGGGCTACCCGCTCGCGCGCGACCTCCACTGTTACACCTACGACGGCACCTCGAAGAAGGAGGCGGCGCTCCTCCGGATGCTGTTGAGCGAGTACGGCCAGGAGACGTTCGTGGCGGCGGCGGGCTACTCGGTGCTCCCGACCGACCGCCGTCGAAACCAGACCCGGAAACTCCCGGCCCCGACGCGATGAGCGGGCGAGCCGGCTTCGGTGGTCGATTGGCCCGGTTCGACCCGCCCAGCCGCGTCGGCGCGCTCGTCGGCGCGGTCCTGCTCGTCGCGGCCGGGACCTTCCTCCTCGCGCCCGGACTGGTCGGCTATCCCCTCGTCGCGGCGGTGCTGGTCGTGGGATATGGCCTCTTCGCCGACCAGGCGACGACCGTCCGTGCGCTCGCGCTCGCGGCGACGGTCGTCACAGTCCTCGTTCTGGGGCTCATCACGGTCTACCTCGTCGTCCAGTCGCTCCCCGCGTTCCGGACGATGGGTCCCGGGATCGTCCTCAAGCGCGCACCGTTCTGGAACCCGGACTCGGGGTTGTTCTCGCTGGTCCCGATGATCTGGGGCACGGTCGTCACGACCCTGATCGCCACCCTGGTCGCCGCACCCCTCGGGGTCGCCGGCGCGGTGTTCATCGCGGAGATGGCCCCCGACTGGGCACGCGGCCTGCTCAAACCCGCCGTCGAAGGGCTCGCGGGCGTGCCCTCGATCGTCTACGGCTTCATCGGGCTCACGCTTCTCAGCCCGTTCATGTCGACGAACTTCGGGCTGCCGACGCTCGGGAGCCTGCTCGTGGTCGGGGCGGTGATCGGCGCGATGGCGCTTCCCACCGTTGTTTCGGTCGCCGAGGACGCGATCGACAGCGTCCCGGGCGCGATGAAGGACGGCTCGCTCGCGCTCGGCGCGACCGACTGGCAGACCACGACCGACGTCACGCTCCCGGCGGCCTTCTCGGGTGTCTCGGCCGCCGTCCTGTTGGGCGTCGGGCGGGCGGTCGGTGAGACGATGGCGGCGACGGTGATCCTCGCGAACGTCACGACCCTTCCCGACCCGCTCTACGACGTCTTCGGCAACACCATCACCCTGACGAGCCTGATCGCGAGCCAGTACGGTATCGCGAGCGGGACCCAGATGAGCGCGCTGTTCGCCGCCGGCGTGATCCTCTTCGTCACCGTGCTGGGTCTCAGTCTCGGTTCGCAATACGTCGAACGCCGGATGGAACGGACGTTCGGGGGGAACCGATGAGCACGGACTCGTTGACAGAGCGGTCGAACACGCTCGTCGGGACCGCGGCCGAAACCCTCCGGTACGTCGGGAGCGGGATCGCGGTTCTCGCCGTCGCCGTCGTGCTCGCGGGGCTCCTCGGGTTCGCGAACGTGCTCCCGGGGGCCGTCGCCGGCGTCGCGCTGGTCGATTGGCTCGCGACCGCCCTCGGGCTCGGGTCGCTCGGGATGGTCGCGGTCGGGCTCGGATCCCGGGCGGGCGCGTTCGAGACCACGCCCGACCGCACCGCCGGTCTCCTGCTCGGCGTGGTCTTCGGGCTCGTCGGTCTGGCCGCCGGGGGACTCGTCGCGGCCCAGATGCTCGGTCTGTCGACCCTCTGGCCGGTCGGCGCGCTCGTCGGTGCGGCCGTCGGAGTCGGGGTGGCGCTGGGCCCGCGCGAGGACGTCGCGCTCGCGGCGACCGGCGGCGGGTTCGGCCTGGTCGTCGCCGGGCTGGTCCTCGCGGGCGTCCTCGGTCCGGGGTGGACCTGGCAACCTGCGGGGTTGTCGGGGGTCTTCCGGTCGGCGACGACGGTCCCGCTGGTGTGTTCCCTCGCGGGTCTCGTGCTCGCCTGGACCGCCGCCCAGGCCAGCGCGGGGTTCGGCCCGCAGGGGAAGGCCCGCGGCGCGTCGTTGCTCGTCGGCGCGAACGCCGCTGGGATGATCGCGCTGCTCGTCGGGCTGGTCTCGTTCATCGCGGTTCGCGGGGTCGGTCCGATGCTCCGCGGGATCCAGTACGGGCTGTTCTGGGAGCCGCTCACCTGGTTCCAGGTGCCGTTCTGGGGGCAGTACGTGGTCGTCGAGGGGCCGGTGGTCTGGTTCCACTGGCCGTTCACGATGGTCGGTTTCTCGATGACCAACCCCGTGAACGGCGTCGCGCCCGCCATCGTCGGCACCGCCTGGCTGGTGATCGGCGCGGTCCTGCTGGCGGTCCCCCTCGGCGTCGGGACCGCCATCTTCCTCACCGAGTACGCCGAGCAGGGTCGGCTCACCGCGCTCGTCGAGGTCGCCACCAACGGTCTCTGGAGCACCCCGAGCATCGTCTACGGCCTGTTCGGGCTCGCCTTCCTCGTCCCACGGATCGCGAACCAGAGCAGCCTCCTCTCAGGGATGATCGTGTTGGGCTTCATGCTCCTCCCGTTGGTGATCATCACGAGCCGGGAGGCGTTGCTCAACGTGCCCGACGAGTACCGCGACGCCAGCGTCGCGCTCGGGGTGAGCCGGTGGGAGACGATCAAAACGGTGGTGTTGCCGGCCGCGATGCCGGGCGTCATCACCGGGACGATCCTCGGGGTGGGGCGGATCGCGGGTGAGACCGCACCGATCCTCCTCGTGCTGACCGGCGAACCGTTCCCCGCGGTCGGTCCCGACGTCGTCGACGTCTCCTTCGGGTTCACCTCCTCGTTCCCGTTCGTGAGCCTCGGCGTGGTCAGCCCCGACGCACTGCTCCAGCCCTCGACCGCCCTCCCGTATCAGCTGTTCGCGACGATAACCGCGGGGGCCGAGAACGTCTCCGGCGGCTTCCAGTGGGCCACCGCGTTGGTGCTCCTGCTGGTGGTCTTCGCCTTCTACGCCGTCGGCATCGCCTCGCGGTCCTACTTCCAGCGGAAACTCGACTCATGACCACGACACCACCAACCACCGAACGGACGACCGGCGAAACGGACGAACGACTCGACCCCGCCTGGACCGAGTACGACTTCGACGGCCCGACGAAGCTCCGGGCCGAGGACGTGAACGTCCACTACGGCGACGACCACGCGCTCACCGACATCAGCCTCGACATCCCCGAGGAGAGCGTGACGGCGCTGATCGGGCCGTCGGGCTGTGGGAAGTCCACGTTCCTGCGGTGTCTCAACAGGATGAACGACCGGATCGGCAGTGCGAGAGTCGACGGGCGGGTCGAACTCGACGGCGAGGACATCTACGCCGACGGGACGAACCTCGTCGAGCTCCGAAAACGAGTTGGGATGGTGTTCCAGCAGCCGAACCCGTTCCCGAAGTCGATCCGGGACAACGTGGCCTACGGCCCCCGGAAACACGGTGACATCAAGACTGGCCTGCTCGCCAAACTCTTCGACCGGGGTTCGGGGGAGAAGGAGGACGAACTGGTCGAGCGCTCGCTTCGGCAGGCGGCGATCTGGGGGGAGGTGAAGGACCGACTCGACGACAACGCACTCGGGCTCTCGGGCGGCCAGCAACAGCGCCTCTGCATCGCCCGGTGTCTCGCCGTCGGCCCCGAAGTGATCCTGATGGACGAGCCGGCATCGGCGCTCGACCCGATCGCAACCGCGAAGATCGAGGACCTGATCGAGGACCTCGCGAAGGACTACACCGTCGTCGTCGTCACCCACAACATGCAGCAAGCGGCCCGGATCTCGGACCAGACGGCGGTCTTCCTCACCGGTGGGGAGCTCGTCGAGTACGGCGACACCGACGCGATCTTCGAGAACCCCGAGAGTCAGCGCGTCGAGGACTACATCACCGGGAAGTTCGGGTAGACCGCGCTCGTCACGGCCCGCCCGGCGCGAACAGGTTTTTGTGTTTCTCGACCGAAGGCGGTACCGAGTCGACCCCACGGTCGGGTTCGTTTCATCATGAGTCAGGAACCAGCGGACGGCGTTCAGAGCGTCTGTCCACGGTGTTCGGTCGGCTGTTCACTCCGATACGACGCGAACGCCGGACGCGCGCGCGGCGTCAGCGGCGCGCCGGTCAACCGGCGGGGCGAACTCTGTCCGAAGGGCATCGGCGCGTTCGACGTGTTCGACCCCGACGACCGGCTGACCGAACCCCTGGTCCGGCGCGATGGCGACCTCGAACCTGCGACGTGGCCGGACGCCCTCGACCGGATCGAAACGGCCTTCGAGCGGATCGTCGACGACCACGATCCCGACGCGCTCGCCTTCCTCGGGGCACCACACTGCACCAACGAGGAGAACTACACCTTCCAGAAGCTCGCACGCGTCCTCGGAACCAACAACGTCGACAACCGGGCACGGCTGTGCCACGACGCGAGCGTCTCGGCGATGGAGGCCCGCCTCGGCGCGGGCGGAATGACCAACTCGCTCGCGGACATCAGGGAGGCCGACGTGTTTCTGGTCGTGGGTTCGAACCCCGCCGACCAGCAGCCGGTGGCGTTCGACTCGTTCGTCCGGCCGGCGGTCAACGACGGCGCGACCCTCGTCCACGTCGACCCACGTGCGAACGCCACCACACGGCTCGCCGACCACCACCTCGCGCCGCGCCCCGGAACCGACGCACAGGTGATCTCGCTGCTCGCGAGGACGATCCTCGACGAGGGGCTGGTCGACGAGGGGTTCGTCGCCGACCGTACGACTGGATTCGAGGCGTTCGCGGCGTCGGTCGCGGACGAGGACCCGGCGGCGACCGCCGACCGGGCCGGCGTCGACCTCGGGACGGTTCGGGACGTCGCCCGTGGGTTCGGACGCGCCGACCGCGCGACGGTCGTCACCGGCACCGGTATCGAGGACGGCCCCGACACCGCCGAGGCGCTGTTGAACCTCCTCCTGCTCACGGGGAACCTCGGCGAGCGCGGGACCGGGATGAACGTCTTCCGCGGGCTCAACAACGAGCAGGGTGCCTCCGACGTCGGCGCGCTCCCCCACCGACTGCCGGGCGGCCAGCCCGTCACCGACCCCGACGTCCGGGAACGGGTCGCGGAAGCGTGGGGCGTCGAGCCCCCGACCGAACCCGGATTGAACGAACAGGACCTCGTGCGCGGCTTCGGCGACGGGATCCGCGGGGCGTTCGTGCTCGGCGAGAACCCGGCGGTGACGAAGCTCGGGACCGAACGCGTCGCGCGCGGCCTCGAATCGCTCGATTTTCTGTTGGTTCAGGACGTGACCCACACCGAGACCACCGCCCACGCCGACGTGGTGCTGCCGGCGAGCGCGTGGTCGGAGAAGTCGGGCACCGTCACCAACCTCGACCGACAGGTCCAGCGTATGCGGACCCTCGAATCCCCGCCGGGCGAGGCGCGAGACGACCTCGCCGTCCTCTGCGCGCTCGGCAAGCGCCTCACCGACGTCGCATTCGACGACGACCCCGAACGCGTGTTCGAGGAGATGACCACCGTGAACCCGCGCTACGCCGGCATGAGCTACGAAGGGGTCGGGACCGGGGGCCAGCGCTGGCCGTTCGCCGAGGGCGCGGACGAGGGGACGGCAGTGCTCCACCGCGAGCGCTTCCTGACCGGCGAGCAGCGCGCGCCGTTCGTCCCGACCGCCGCGACCGCGGACGAGGCGAGCGACGACGGACTCGTCCTCCTCACCGGCGGCCGGAGCGGCGACACCACCAACACCACGATGGGACGCGACGGCGACGGCCACGACGATACGCTCGCGATCCATCCCGCGGACGCGGACGAGAACGGGCTCGCGGACGGCGACCGGGCGGTCGTCGAGAACGCGAACGGTGCCATCGAGACGACCGTTCGACGTACCGAGAGCGTCCGCGAGGGGTGTGTCTACCTCCACGCCCGCGCCGCCGACCCGCTGGTCGGGGAGGGGCAGACGCACGTCGAACTCCGCCCCGCCACGACCGCCGCCGACCGGCCGCTGAACGACTGAGCCGGAGGGCGGAACCCTCATCCTCACGGCCACCTACCCACCCACGATGCGTGCCGGAGTCATCCTCGCCGGCGGCTTCTCGACGCGCTTCGGCGAGACCGACAAGGTCCTGGCCGACGTCGCCGGCGTGCCGATGGTCCGACGGGTCGCGACGCGGCTCGACGGCGTCGTCGACGAGCTCGTGGTGAACTGTCGGGCCGCGCAGGTCGACGGGATCGAGCGCGCGCTCTCGGGGACGACCGTCGAGTTCGCGGTGGATCCGACCCCTGACGAGGGACCGCTCGCCGGGATCCGGACGGGACTGACCGCGACCGACGCGACGTACGCCGCGGTCGTCGCCGCGGACATGCCGCTGGTCGACCCCGGATTCGTCTCGTTCCTGTTCGAGCGCGCACGGGGCCACGACGCCGCGGTCCCTCGGTGGGAGGGACGGCTGCAACCCACGCACGCGGTCTACCGGCGGGCCGCGATGGTCGAGGCCGCCACGTGGGCGCTCGCGAACGGCGACCGGCGGCTGGTATCGGCGTTCTCGACACTGGATCACGTCGTCGTCGGAGAAGCGACCGCCCGCGAACGCGGTGCTGGGGGGACGTTCACCAACGTCAACACGCGGGAGGAGTTGCGGCGCGTCACGGGCATGTTCGAGAACGGATCCGGGGCCGAATCGGGCGACGGCGCTACGCGCTGACCGGTTCTTCGAGGTACTTCTCGTTGACCGTCCAGCCGCCGTTGCCGTCCCGGACCATGTACTCGCCGTAGTAGGGAACTCGACTGTCGACGACCTCGCGGAAGGCCTCGCGGATCTCGTCCCGGTTCATCTCGCCCATCGACTTGAGGTCGTCGTTGCGGTTCAGACAGCCCTTGAGGTAGCCCTCGTGGGTGACCCGTACCCGGTGGCAGTTCGCACAGAACGTCTCGTTGCCGACGGGGTCGACGATCTCGATCATCCCCCCCGAGGTGTCGTCGGGGGCACCGTGGGCGTCGTCCTCACCGGTCATCCAGTAGCGCCGTCGGTCGTGCATCTCGCGGTGTTCGATCCGACTCGCTCGCTCGGCGAGCCAGTCGTGGATCCGTTGGATGTCGATCGCCCACTCGGGATGGCCCGCGATCTCGGGCATGTACTCGATGAGCTGGAGCCGAAGTCCGGGGTTCGTCGCGACGTGGTCGACCATCTCGGGAACGTACTCGACGGTGCCCTCGAAGACCACCATGTTGAGCTTCACCGGGTCGAGTCCCGCATCGAGCGCGGCCTCGACCCCTTCGATGACTTGGTCGTAGGCACCCGATTCGGTGATCGCGGCGAAGTCGTCTCTATCGAGGGCGTCCTGGGAGACGTTGACCCGGTCCAGTCCGGCCTCTCGGAGCGCCTCGGCCCGGCCCGGGAGGAAGGTCCCGTTGGTGGTGAGCGAGGTCTCCATCCCCTCGGGCGTGCGCCGAACGATCTCCTCTAGGTCGTCGCGGAGCATCGGCTCGCCCCCGGTGAACTTCGCCTTCTCGACACCGAACTCGCGGGCGACCTCCAGAAACCGCACTACGTCGTCCGTCCCCATCTCGCTCTCGGCGGGATCCATCGGGCCGCGGGTGTCGCCGAGCCCCTCGTTGTGGCAGTAGACGCAGTCGAAGTTGCAGCGGTCGGTCAGCGAGATCCGGACCCCCGAGACCTCCCGTCCGAACCCATCGACGAGCATGGGTTGGCTTCGGCCCGCGGACGGTTAAACCTGCGCGCTGACCACGCGTGTTCGACCCGTCCCCCGAACGCCGACCGCCCCGAAGCTCTCACTCCCGTGGTCCCTCAGACGACCGCGAGCGAGCGGACCCCGGACGGGACGTGTCCGACCGTCGTCCAGCCGTCGGGCTCGCGAGCCAGCACCCGGCCTTCGGTGGTTCCGGCGACCACCCGACCGTCCCACGCCGTCCACGCGAGCACGAACTCCTCGGGATCGCCGGGATACGACACCGAATCGAGCGTGTCGCCGCCGTCCCGCGATTCGAACAGCGCTGCGTCGGCCCCGCTCTCCCCGCCCCACGTCGGTGGCGGGTCGCGCGCCGCGGCGACGTAGAGGGTCCCCTCGAACGCGAACGCTTCCCGGAAGTAGCTGTGGTCGACGGCTTCGTCGATTCTGGTCCACGACCGCCCGGTGTCGCGGGTCCGGTAGAGCCCACCGCCGGTCGAGGCGACGTACTCCTCGTCGCCGAGCACGAGGACGTGGTGGACGTCGTCGTGGACCCCCTCGCGCCGTTCGGTCCACGTCTCGCCGCGGTCGTCGCTGACGTGGACCCCGCCGACCTCGACACCCGCGATCACTCTCTCGGGCGCGTCGGGATGGGTTCCGAGACTCCGGACGTGGGCCTCGTTTCGGTGGCGCGGGGTGTGCCACTCGTCGCGCGACGGAAGCTCCTGGAAGCCCTCGTACTCGTTCCAGGTTTCGCCACTATCCATCGAGACGTAGAGGTGGGCGGGATGCGTCCCCGCGTAGAGGCGCTCGCCGTCGGGGCTCGTGACGGCCGAGTAGACCTCCTCGCGCGGGACGTCGAGCCGCTCCCACTCCGCCCCACCGTCGGTCGAGCGGTAGAGCCCGCTCGTGGTCGCGGCGTACGCGCTCGCCTCGAACGTCCGCACCCGAAGCGTGTTCCCCGCATCGACCACGCGCTCCGCGTCGTCGAGCGACTCGCCCGACCGGAAGACGCCGTCCCGCGTGCCGAGCAAAAGCGACATGGCCTCCGGTAAGTCGTGAGACGACAAAACCCCTCCGCGGGGTCGTTCCGTTGTCGTTCCCGAACCCCGACGGGCTGGCTAGGCTCCCGGCCCTTCCTTCGGGTAGTTGCCCGTCAGGACGTTGTACGCCACCGCGAGGCCGGCCGTGACGACCGCGAACGCGAGGTTGAATCCCGCTCGGGGGGTCGTCGTTTTCTCGCGCAGGAGGTGACTCTCGCAGTTCGGACAGGTCGTTCCCTCGACGTCGAACTCGGTCCCACAGACCGTACACTCGTGGACGGTTCGCTGGTGGCTGCCGATGCCGGTCGGCGTCGGGTCGAGGCCGACCAGCCGCTTCGCTTTCACGGTCCAACTCATTGGGTCACGTTTCGTGCGCGAGCACTTAGGTGTTGACCGCGCCGGCGGGTCCGTGCGTTCAGAAGTCCTCGGTGTGGCTCTCTTCCTCGGGGATGTCCTCGTAGGAGACCGACTCGTGTTCGGACTCGGCGGCGTAGGACGGCCAGAACCGGATCTCCTCGTCGGTGACGTCGGCGACCGACGCCAGCGGCGCGCCAGCGAGGGTCTCGCCCTCGACCTTGATACCCGTGATCTCGGCGATCTTCATGTCGCTCAGAAGTCCGGGGTCGATGTCGTCGTCGACGTCGATGTACATCGTGGGGCCGTCGACCCCGCCGAGCGTGCCGATGTTCCGCCCTTTCGCCGTGAGGATTGGCTTGCCGATGTCGTCCTCGGTGACCGTTCCCATGGTCGTTTCGTTCGGGACGGCGAAGAATAACTGTTGGCACCGCCCGCGCCGTCAGTCGTCCGAGCTCGCGGGTCGTCCCGCCTCGCCACGCGGCACGCTCCCCTGGAGGTCGTCGACCTCCTTCCCGGTCACCGTGATCTGGACGTCGGTGATCTTGTACTCGGGTGTGCGTGCCGCACCGTCGAGCGGGTCCTCCTTCGTGAGGTTGTTCGCGCCGCCTTCGAGGTAGTGCATCGGGACGAACACCTCGCCGGGGTTCGGACGGGTCGTGATCTGCACCAGCATCTCCGTCTTGCCGTGCCGGGAGGTGAGTTCGACGACCTCCTCGTCCGCGATCCCGTACTCCTCGGCGGTCTCGGGGTGAACCTCGACGAAGCTCTTGTCGGAGTAGGACATGATCCCCTCGTCGCGGAACGTCATCGTCCCGGTGTGGTACTGATAGAGGACCCGTCCCGAGGTCATCACCAGCGGGTAGTCGTCGTCGGGCGTCTCCGACGGATCGACGGTATCGGCGGGATGCATGTGCGCCAGGCCGTCGTTGGTCTGGAACTCCTCCTCGTAGGTGTAGGGGGTGCCGGGATGGTCCATGTCCCAGACCGGCCACTGGAGTCCGTCGCCGTCTTCGAGGGCTTCGAGCCGCTCGTGGCTGATCCCCCCGTAGATCGGAACCACCTCACTGATCTCGTCCATGATGTCGCTCGGGTGCTCGTACTCCCACTCGTAGCCGAACTTCGCCGCGAGCGCCTTCGTGATCCGCCAGTCGGGTTTGGCGTTGCCGATGGGGTCGACCGCCCGTTTCACCAACTGGACGTGACGTGTCGAGGCGGTGTACGTGCCGTTGGACTCGAGCGAGGCGGTCGCCGGCAGGACCACGTCGGCGAGCTCGGCGGTCTCGGTCAGGAAGATGTCCTGGACCGCGAGGAAGTCGATGTCCTCGGTGAGGACCTCGCGGGCGTGGGCGATGTTCGGCTCCGAGACCAGCGAGTTCTCGCCCTGGATGAACATCCCCCGGATGTCGCCGTCGGCGGCCGCGAGGAACATATCCGTGAGGCGGTAGCCCTCCTTGTCGGGCATTTCATCCACACTCATCCCGTAGGCCTCGGCGAACTTCTCCCGGTTCTCCTCGTTCGTCACCGGCTGGTAGCCCGGGAAGTTGTTGGGGAGCGGCCCCATGTCACCGCCACCACCTTGAACGTTGTTCTGACCGCGGAACGGCGAGACACCGGATTTCGGGTTCCCGATGTGGCCCGTCACCAGCGCGAGGTTCGCGATGGCGTAGATGTTCTCGGTGCCCTTGGCGTGCTCGGTCATCCCGAGCGTCCAGCCGAACACACAGGAGTCGGCCTCCGTGATGGTCTCGGCCGCGCTCGCGATCTCCTCGGGCGGGACGCCGGCGTGCTCCTCGACGAACTCCGGCGTGAACTTCTCGACGCTCTCCTCGACCTGTTCGATCCCCGAGGTCCGCTCCTCGATGAACTCTCGGTCTTCGAGGTCGTTCTTCAGGATGTACCTGACGAGCCCGTTGAGCCAGGTGTTGTCGTAGCCCGCCTTGATCTGGGAATACTGGTCGGCGTACTCCGCGATCTGGGTCTTCCGCGGGTCGAACACCAAGAGGTCCGCGTCGTTGTGCATGACGTTTTGCTTGATCCGCGTCGCGAGCACCGGGTGGGCCTCGGTGGTGTTCGACCCAGTGAGAAGGTAGCAGTCGGTCTCTTCGAGCGCCTCCATCCCGACGGAGGCCGCGCCGAAGCCGAACGTCGAGGAGAGGCCGGAGACGGTCGAGGAGTGACAGAGCCGGTTGCAGTTGTCGATGTTGTTGGTGCCGATGACCTCGCGTGCGAACCGCTGCATCGCGTAGTTGTCCTCGTTGGTGGCCTTCGAGGAGGCCACGAACCCCAGCGCGTCGGGGCCGTACTCCTCCTTGATGCCGCCGAGTCCCTCGGCAACCCGCGTCAGCGCTTCGTCCCACGAGGCCTCCCGGAACTCGCCGTCTTCCTTCACGAGCGGCTGGGTCAGCCGGTCGTCGCTGTGGGTGTAGCCGTGGGCGAATTTCCCCTTGACACAGGTCGAGATCCCGTTGATCGGCGCTTTCTCCGGGCGGGGTCTGGTCCCGAGGAACTCGCCGTCCTTCGTGAGGACGTCGAACCGGCAGCCGACCGCGCAGTACTCACAGGTCGTGTCGGTGACGTCGATGTCGTTCTCCTGGTAGTCGGCGACCGCGTCTGCGATCGAGAACAGCCGCCCCTCGGAGACCGCGTTCCCCATGAAGCCCGAGACCGCGTGCTCGAACGGTCGCACGACCTTGTCGTTCGCGGTCTCCTTGGCCTGTTCGCCCGCCTGTGCCTTCGCGCGGGCCATGAAGCCCGCGACGCCCTCGTTCTCGGTGTCGGGTGTGTCCTGGCTCATCTCAGTCGTCCCCCACGGATTCGAAGGTAGCCGCCGGCTCGTTCTCGGTCTCCTCTTGGCGCTTCATCGGGGTCATCTGGCCCGGCTGGTGCTCGTACTCCTCGCCGACTATCTCCTCGGCGGAGTTCTTGTGCGTGAAGCCGGGGACCGGGAGCGTCGTGGAGTCCACGAGCCCCTGTTCGACCAGCGCGCCCGTCGGGCAGACCGTCGCGCAGTGCCCGCAGGAGACACAGGTCGACTCCATCATCGTCTCCGCACCGTTCTGGAATCCTATCCTGGTGTCCTCGCCCGAGCCCTCCATCCGGAGGACGCCCTCGACCTGGACGTCGTTACAGGCCTCGACACAGCGGTTACAGAGGATACACTTGTTGCGGTCGATCTGGATGAAGGGGGACGAATCGTCGAGCGGTTCGAGTTGGCTCCGGTCGTGCATCACGCCGTATCTGGGCTCCTCGACCTCGTTCTGGATCGAGACGTCCTGGAGGTCGCACCGGCCGTTCTGGCCGCAGGTCGTACAGAGCAGGTTGTGGTTCGAGAGCAGGAGGTCGAGGTTGACGTCGCGCGCCTCGCTCGCCGCGGCGGTGTCGGTGGTGACGCTCATCCCCTCCTCCGGCGGGAAGCTACACGAGGGCACGACGCCGTGCTCCTCGGTCTCGACCATACAGGTCCGGCACTCGCTCCGCGGGCCGATCTCCTCTTCGAGGTCGTACGAACAGAGCGCGAGCACCTCGCCCTCGGTCTCGACGCGTTCGCAGGCGTCGAGCAGAGTCTCTCCCTCCTCGACGTCGACTGGTTCGCCGTCGACGGTCACCGTCGCCGCCTCGGTCGCGCCCGCCGCGGGGTCGTTGGCGGTTCCCGGGGCGATGTCCTCGGTGAACGGTACGTCGGGGCCGGTCGTGTGGGAGTTCTCCCAGATCGGGTCCGTACTCATGATAGGTCCTCGTCGTCGGTCGTGTCGAACGGGTCGTCGGTCGTCATCGGTCACAGGCCCCGGTCGGACAGCGGCCCTGGGCGTGGGCGGCGAACTCCGCACCGAAGCCGTCCATCGCGGTCGTCACGGGGCGGGGTGCGTCGCGCCCGAGCTCACAGGTGCTGGTCTCGCGCATCACCCGCGCGAGCTCGCGGAGCATCCCCTCCTTGTACTCGCCGTCGTAGACGTCCCGGAGGAGGTTCACCAGCTGTTTCGAGCCCTCGCGACCGGGGACGCACCGCCCGCAGTTCTCCTCCTTCGCGAACGTCGCGCGCTCGCCCGCGAACGCCACCGGACAGGTCGACTCGTCGAGGAGTTCGACAACGCCGTTGGTGCCGAGCTGTGCGCCGGTCAGCCCGGACGCGTTCGCGGGCACGTCGAGCGTGCGCGTCAACCCGCCGAAGACGCCGCCGACGCAGGCCATACTTCGGCCACCCGCCTCGACCGCCGACAGCGCCGAATCGAGGCCGTCGTCCGTCGAGAGCTCGACCGTCGCCGGGGACGCGACGTCGCCCGTGACGGTGACCAGTCGGGTTCCGGGGTCGGAAGCCACGCCGCCGAGGTCCTCGCCGGCGAGGGCGCGCCCGACCTGGGCGAACGTCCGCGGCGTGTGGACCAGCGTGGGGCGGCCGTCGACACCGTACTCGCTGGGGCCGGGCGGGGTGCGCCGGGCTTCGAGCCGGTGGTTGCCCTCGATGGCTTCGAGGACCACCGTGGGTTCGCCGGCCTTGTACTCGTCCGGGCCGGCGACGATCCGGGTCGAGAGCCCGTCGACGGTCCCGTCGAGGGCTTCCGCCGCCGTCTTCGCCCGCTCGCGGGCCAGGTGCTCGCGTTCGTTGACGTAGACCACGAGGTCGGTGGCGTCCACCGCGCGGGCGGCGGCGAACGCCGGGTCGAGCACCGAGAAGGGCGCGCTTTCGAGTAACAGACGATCGGCCTCGGCATCGGGGTCGGCCTCGTTGGCGTTCACGACCACCACCGCGTCGCCGTCGGTTTCGGCGACGGTCGCCCACTCCTCGACCACCGGCGTATCAGTGGCGACATCGCCGCGGCCACGCCCGCGAAGCCCCGTCTCGCGGAGCCGCTCCATCGCGTCGTCGGTCGTCTCGGACGCGAGGAACTCTCCGGCGCGGTAGTCGTCGGTGCTCGTCGGGTTCGTCCATCCGACCCCGGAGAGCGCGGCCCGTCGTCCGACCGCGAGCGGTCCGTCGTCGGGGAGCGGGAGTGACGCCGTTTCGGGGTCGTGTTCGACGACCGCCATCGCGTCGTCGGTCGGCAGCGTTCCCTCGTCGAGCGACTCGACGAGCGCTCGAACGCCGTCGGTATCCATTCCGGAGAAGAAGGCAGTCTCGCCATCGAGCGTCGCCAACACGAGCGGTTCGAGACCGGCGATCCCGGTCGACCCGACCGCCGCTACTGCGACGGTCGTCTCGGGGTCGCGCCCGGCGGCGAGGAGTTCGTCGCTCCGCGAGTCGTTCCCCGCCCCGGCGACGCGAACGGCGGGGTCCCGCCCGCGGACACCATCATCAACCATCATGGTATGGAGTCCCTCGCCGCGTATAGATGTATCGCCTGCGAACCTCGGGGCCCGAAATCGGGACCGGTCGGCCGGCCGAAAACCGGCAGCAGCCGCCGGGATCGACACGTTGAGTCGGCGACCACGCGCTCCGGGGATATGCACGAGCGCTACGAAGCGATGGTGGTCGGCGGCGGCATCGTCGGCTCCACGACGGCGTACCACCTCGTCCGGAACGGGGTCGAAACGTTGCTCGTCGACCGTCGGGACGAGGGTCGGGCGACCGACGCCGGCGCAGGCATCCTCTCGGCGGCGACGAGTTCGCGCGGCGAACCGTGGTTCGGGTTCGCCGCCGAGGCGGTAGCCTACTACGACGACCTCGTGGCGGCGCTCGAAACCGACCAGAACGGCCCGCACGGCTACGCGAAACGCGACCTCCTCCGGGTCGCGGTCGACGACGAGGAGATCGATGAATTCGACGAGACCCTCACCGAGGTCCGTCGGCGCGAGGCGGCGGCGGGTCCCCCAGCGGAGGGTTCGATCGCCGAGCTCTCGACCGAGGAAGCCCGCGCGGCGTTTCCCCCGCTGGCCGACGTCCGGCGGGCGTTTCGGTACGACGACGCCGCGCGGGTCGACGGACGGACGTTCGAGGGCGCGCTCCGGCGGGCGGGCGAGACGCACGGGCTCGAAACGAGGGATGCGAGCGCGGAGCGGCTCGTAGTCGAGAACGATTCGATCGAGGCGGTCGTCGTGGACGGCGACCGGATCGAGACGGGGCGGGTCGTCGTCGCCGGCGGCGCGTGGTCGGCGGCGTTCGGCGACCAACTCGGAATCTCGATCCCGATCGAACCCCAGCGCGGTCAGATCGTCCACCTCACTGTCGACGCGAACACGACCGACTGGCCGATCGTCAGCCCGTTTCGCGGCCACTACCTCGTCTCGTGGGACGACGGCCGGGTCGCGGTCGGCGCGACCCGCGAGACCGGCACCGGGTTCGCGCCCCACACCACCGTCGCGGGGCTTCGGGAGGTACTCGACGAGGCGACGCGGGTCGCGCCGGGACTCGCCGAGGCGTCCTTTCGGGAGGTGCGGGTCGGTCTCCGCCCGGTTTCGGCCGATGGCCTCCCGGCGCTCGGCCCGGTACCGGGGATCGAAGGCGCGTTCGTCGCGACGGGCCACGGCCCTTCGGGCCTCCAGCTCGGGCCGTACTCGGGCAAACTCGTCGCGGAGGCGGTGTGCGGTAACGAGCCCGACGCGCTCGAACCGTTCACCGTCGATAGGTTCTGATCGGTCCGATCCAGATCTTCCACCCGTACACCCCACTCAGCACGCCGTGACACACGACGTGATACCCGAACGAGAGTCGCTATCCTCCTCGAACCCGATACCGTCAGGCAAGTCGAACAAGCCAGCGCTGAGTACGCCGAACTGTGATAACTGCGGTGCGCTCGTCACACAGCAGTACGTTCGTGTGTTCGCACCGACTGGGATGGTTACCGTTCGGATCCGCCCTGGTTGTCCTGATATGCTCCGGGACGATGGCGGCATTCGCGAGGCGAAATCGAAACACCGGAATCAGCCCTCGTCGTTCGTCGTAGCCAGCGGCTCTGGGCGCTCACACGGAGAGTATCACTGACCTGTTGTAGTCCGCACGAAGTCGGTCCGGATGGGAGCGTTCATCTCAGCCGATGGCACAAGTCGCGTCGACACGAATGGCAACGCAATATGAGCACTGCTGACGAACAGACCAGGGTCAGTTCGGTCGTGAAAACCGAATTAGAGAACCGACGTCGTGAGGAAGAATCGTTCAACGACGTACTTGAGCGACTACTGACCGAGAACCGAGACCTCTTTGCGGGGTTTGGAACCTTCGAAGGGACGGACCGAGGGGAGAGTGTTCAGGAGGTGCACGACCGGGGAAAGAGAGATGAAGATAATCGGGTATGACCCTCCTCTCAGTAAATAAGGGCAATCATGATTGCACGTAGTATTCTAGTCCGCCTAAGATCACATAGACAGCAAGATAGAGTGGCGTTAGACCGATGGC
Source organism: Halococcus salsus (assembly GCF_009900715.1). NCBI lineage: Archaea > Methanobacteriati > Methanobacteriota > Halobacteria > Halobacteriales > Halococcaceae > Halococcus > Halococcus salsus. The sequence goes on along the minus strand of NZ_JAAAJC010000001.1, from coordinate 1,291,156 downwards.
GTAGTATCCCAAACTGAATACACCTGTTGTGAGCAGAATATTTACTGCCAGACCGAAGCCTGACCAACCAATGAGAACGACTGCAAGAGCGACAACGGGGCTGACAACGTCGAACCGAAGATAGGAGGTAATCGGGATGGCGAATACGGCGATCGCATACGCCGACAGAAGTAGATATGTACTGACGGCATCAAGTGTTGGGGGTATGAGTACATTTGCCACATCCCAGCGTGCAACGACTACTCCGCCAAGCGAATAGAGGAACAGCACGCTGACGCCAACACCAACCCCGATTAGTAAGGCTCTGCTCATGGTGTACTGGCCTCTCACGGACCGGCTCATGGCATTTATTACGAGTCGGATGAGATTAAACATACCGCAGAGCTGATCGCCATCTATCTGTATAGTCGACTCAAGAGATAGATCATCGACCACTATCTCAGCTTCAGTTCCTGTATCTGTTGAAGATGCTTGCGTTACGGCCCCCGACGTTCCCGATGCGCTCGAACCGTTCGGCGTCGATAGGTTCTGAGCCGTTTCGCCGGCATCGTTTTGACCCCTGCCCGAGACTCCCGAGCTATGTCAACCGAAACGGTCGGCTTCGTCGGCCTCGGCATCATGGGCGGACCGATGGCGAAGAACCTCGTCGACGCGGGCTACGACGTCGTGGGGCACAACCGCTCCGATGAACCCGTCGAGGATCTCGAAGCCTACGGCGGCGAGGGCGCGGACTCACCCGAGGAGGTCGCCGAGCGCGCGGACGTCGTGATCACCTGTCTCCCCGACTCGCCAGTCGTCGAGGAGATCGTTCGTGGGGAGGGGGGCGTGCTCGACGGGCTGGAAGACGGGATGGTCGTCGTGGACATGTCGACCATCTCGCCGACGGTGACCGAGGAGCTCGCCGAGGAGATCCGAGCGGAGGGTGCGGCGATGCTCGACGCGCCGATCTCGGGTGGCGAGGAGGGCGCGATCGAGGGCACGCTCTCGATCATGGTCGGCGGCGACGAGTCGGTCTTCGAGGACTGTCGGGAGCTCTTCGAGGTGATGGGCAGTACCGTGACTCACTGCGGGCCGAACGGCGCGGGTCAGACGACGAAGGCCTGCAACCAGATCGTGGTCGCCGCCCAGATGGTCGGGGTGAGCGAGGCGCTGGTGTTCGCCCACCAGGCGGGCGCGGACCTCGAAGCCGTCGTCGAGGCCATCTCAGGGGGCGCGGCGGGCTGCTGGACGCTCGACAACCGTGCGCCCAACATGATTCAAGGCAAATTCGACCCCGGCTTCTTCGCCTCGTACCAATACAAGGACCTCCGGATCGCCACCGACGCCGGCGAGGCGTTCGGTTCGCCGATGCCCCAGACCTCGGTGGCCCACGAACTCTACAAGGCGATGGAGACCACCGGCCGCGGCCGCGACGACAATTCCGGAGTCATGCAGATAATCGAGGACCTCGCGGGCGACGAGGCCAGGGTCGACTGAGAAACGTCGTTGTGTCGCCGCGAACCGGTCAGTTCACTGCACGACGTGCTCGGGCGTCTCGTCGTCGAGGTGTGCTTCGAGCTGTGTCGCGATGATCCGCGGGCCGCCGAGCACGGCATCGCGGGTCGAGCCGGCGACGTGCGGCGTCAGGACGACGTTCTCGAAGTCGAGCAGCGGGTGGTCGTCCGGCAACGGCTCGTCCTGGAAGACGTCGAGCGCCGCGCCGCCGATCTCGTCCGCCACGAGCGCGTCGACGAGCGCGTCCTCGTCGACCAACCCGCCCCGCGCGGTGTTGACCAGGTACGCCTCGTCGTTCATCTGCGCGAACTGTTCCTCGCCGATCATCTCGGCGGTGTCCTCGGAGAGCCGGACGTGGAGGGTCACGGCGTCGGCCGCGGCGAGTAGGTCGGGCAGGTCGGCCGGTTCGGAACCCGCGTCTCGGATCTCGTCGTCGGCGACGAACGGGTCGTAGACCAGACACTCGGTCTCGAAGCCCGCCAGTCGTCGGGCGACGCCGCGGCCGATGTGGCCGAAACCGACGATCCCGACCGTCGCGGTTCGCATATCTGGAGGTAACTGGTCGGGGTCGAACACCTGGCTCCACTCGCCGGTCGAGAGGTCGGCGTGGTTGAACGGGATCTCGCGCACCCGCGAGAGCAGCATCGAGACCGCGTAGTCGGCGACGGCGTCGCGATTCCGGCCGGGCGCGTGCAGGACCGTGATATCGTGCTCGTGGGCCGCGTCGATATCGACGTTCTCCGTCCCGCCGCGGGCGGCCCCGACGATCGAGAGCGAGTCGCCGCTCTCGATGAGGTCGCGGGAGACCGGTGCCTTGTGGACGACGAGGGCGTCGATGCCGTCGAGCCGCTCGGCGATGGCGTCGGTGTCGTAGCTCCCGGGGCCGAGCGACTCCATGTCCATCGTCACGTTCCGGAACTCGCCGGGGGAGGCCTCGCCCATCCAGTCCATCCGCTCGAACGTCAGACCTCGGTCCTCGAGATGGCCGAGCGCTTCGTACATGTACTCGCTCGGCTGTTGTGGGTCACCGCAGAGCAACACGTTCATTCTTCGTGTTGGGACATCTCCCTAAGCGACTTGAGCGTTTCCCACGGCGCGCGCATCCCGTCGACCGCCTGTGAGAACGCCGTCGCCAGCGTCCGATAGGTCGCCTCGACGTCCGGGTTCGGTTCGTACCGGCGGGCCGGCTCGACGGTTCGCTCGACCGCCCACTCGACGTCGGGGTAGACGCCGGCGGCGACGCCACCGCACAGTGCCGCCCCGAGTGCCCCGGTCTCGCGCTCCGCGGGCACCGTCACCGGCCGGCCGGCGATGTCGGCGAACATCCGCGCCCACTCGTCGCTTCGTGCGCCGCCGCCCGTGAGACGGATCGATTCGAGTTCCGGTGCGAACTCGGAGAGCGCATTCGTCTGTGCGACCGCGACGCCCTCGTAGATCGACCGGAGCATCTGCGCGTCGGTGTGGTCCATCCGGAGCCCGAAGAACCCGCCCGTGCCGGTCGGGTCGTCCGTCGAGCCGTTGAGGAACGGGTGGAAGACGACGCCGTTCGAACCGGGGTCGACATCGGCGATCGTCTCCTCGTAGACCGTGTGCGGATCGATGTTCCGTTCGCGCGCCTCCCGGTGCCAGTCGGCCCCGTAGGTCTCGGTGAACCACTCGACGCAGGCCGCGCCGGCCCTGAGCCCCTTGTACCGGATCCAGCCGTCGAGGTAGCGCCGCGGGAGGCCGCCGGTCCCGTCCGCCGGCGAGTCGAGCACCGCGACGCTCTGGCCCCACGTGCCGAGGATCGCGAGGCCGTCGCCGGGTGTGGTGAGACCGGCCCCGAGCGCACACGCCGCGACGTCGTGGAACCCCGTGGCGACCGGTGTCCCCTCGGGAAGCCCGGTTCGGGCCGCGGCCTCGCTCGTCACCGTCCCGCAGGAACCGGTGCTCGGTTTCACCGGTGGCAGCGTCTCGAAGGCTGCCGGGACGTCGAGCAGTTCGAAAATTTCCCTATCGTACTCCCCCTCGGGACCGTAGAAGACGCTCCCCTCAGTGGGGTCAGTCGACCGCTCGCCGGTGAGGCGATGGGTGAGCACGTCCTTCGCGAAGAGTACCGTATCGAGCCGGTCGTACGTCGCCGGGTCGTGCTCGGCGAGCCAGACGAGCAGGCTCAGCGGGTCGGCACCGAACGGCTGCCAGCCGAGGCGGTCGGCGACCGCGTCGGCCACGTCCGAGCGCTGTTCGTCGATGATACCGATAGCCCGGCTGTCGGTCGATTTGATCCCACAGACGGGTTCCCCGTCGCTATCGAGCCCGTAGAGACCGTGACCGTGACCGGCGACGCCGACCCCGGCGACCGCCGCCGGCGTGACCGCGGGCGCGTCGAGCACCGCTGTGACCGTCTCGCCGACGGTCTCCCAGAGCCGGTCGTGGTCCTGCTCGTCCCGGTCGGTCGGCGTCTCGACCGTCGGCGTCGGTTCGGAGGCGGTCGCGAGGTCGTCGCCCGTCCCGTCGAACGCCGTCACCGTGACGTTGGTCAGCCCGGCGTCGATCCCGATCAGGACGGGATCGTCCTCGGTCATCGTCCCGCGGCCATCGTCTCGCCGGCGGTGCCCGTCACCTCACAGAGGTCGCTCATGACCGTCGCGACGCGGTCGCGGGCGGCGTTCGAGACGACGTGCGGGTGGAAGAACGTCTTCTCCGGTGACCAGTCGCTCTCGGCGAAGAAGTTCGAGCGGTCGTCGGCGACGCCCTCGGGCGGGCGGATGGCGTCCGCGTGGTCGTGGTAGAAGTCCGCGGCGGTCCGGGCGAACTCGTACTGGTAGCGGGTGTTCTTGTTGAACTTGCAGACCCCGGCGTCGAGCAGCGCCTCGATCCGCTCGTCCGCGAGGCCGGAGGCCCCGTGCACGACGAGGAAGGTCTCTTCCCCTGCCTCGACGAGCGCCTCGTCGATCGCCACGGCGAGGTCCGGTCGCACGTCGAGGTCCCGGTCGGACGCGACGCCGTGTTGTGTGCCGATCGAGACCGCGAGCAGGTCACAGCCCGTGCGCTCGACGAACTCGACGGCCGTCTCGGGGTCGGTGTAGAACGCCTCGTCGGCGGCCGTCTCGGTGCTGCCCTCGACGCCCGCGATGCGACCGAGTTCGGCCTCGACGAGCAGGTCGTCGTCGGCCCGCTCGACGGTCCCGGCGGTGTACTCGACGTTCTCCTCGAACGGCCGGTCGGAGGCGTCGACCATCACCGAATCGGGGACGTCCGAGTCGAGGCAGGTTTCGAGGAACTCCGCCTCCTCGGGGAGGTGGACGTGGTCGACGTTGCAGAACGCCTCGATACCGTACTGCTCGGCGAGCGAGTCGAGGGCTGCACCGAGGACCTCCAGCCCGACCGCGGGGTCACCGCCACCGAAGAAGGCCGCCTCCTCGCGGCTCGCTTGTACGACTAGATCGGCGTCGGCGGTGGCGCTTCCGTCGAGCAGCCCGACGAGGACGTCGAAGTGGGTGACGTTGCTCGCGAAGAAGCCGTATCGACCCGCCCGCGCCCGTTCGTAGAGTTCCCGGAGGTCGACGGTCGAGTCGGATGACGGAGACATGCGGAGGGATCGTCACCCGTCGCACATAGGGGGCTCGTTTCAGCGAGCGATCGAACGCCCCTCACTCGTACCTGAGCGCGTCGATGGGGTCGATCCGGGCGGCGCGCCACGCGGGGTAGAGCCCGGCGAGGACCCCAACCAGGATCCCGACGGCGACCGCGATGGCGAACCAGCCGTAGGCCGGAGTGAACGCCACCTCGGCGTAGAGCGTCGCGCCATAGGCCACGGCCACACCGAGCGGGAGCCCCACGATGGCCCCGACGACGCCGAGCAGCGTGGCTTCGGTGAGAAACAGCGCCATCACGTCGCGGTTGCGCGCGCCGACGGCCTTCATGATCCCGATCTCGCGGGTCCGTTCGGCCACGCTCACCAGCATGATGTTGGCGATCCCGACGGCGGCGACCACCAGCGCGATCACCCCGATCCCGGTGACGAACCGCGTGACGCGGTCGATGATCGACGCCACCCGGTCGACGAAGTCACCGCTGGTCTGGGCGCTCGGCTCGACCGACTCGGGGACGAGTTCGGCGGCGTCGGAGGGGCCGCGGAGGTAGGTCCGAACCCGTTCCCGAACCCCATCGATCCGTGCGGGGTCCGCGACCACCGTGACCTGCGGGTACGCACGCTGAGTCGCGCCCGTAACGGGGCTCTCGACGGTCTGCTGGTAGAAGGGCTCGACCGGCACGTAGAACTGCGCGCCGCCCGCGAACGAGGTGAACGGCAGCTCCCCGACGGTGCGGTTGACGACCCCGACGACCGCGACCCGGCTCCGCGTCCCGTTCGCCAGCGTTATCGTGAGGCTATCGCCAACCGAGACGTTCCGATCGAACGTCCCGGTCGCGGCGCGGTTCACCACGACCTCCCGTGCCCCCGAGCGGAACGCCCGTCCCGCGACCACCGAATCCGCCGGGAACGCCCGCGGCGTGGTGGCGAGGATCTGTCTCTGTGAGACCGAGTCGTTCCCGAATCGGAGTTCGGAGACCGGAACGTTGCCGCGCGGGACCGCCGCACGAGCCCCCTCGATCGCCCGCAGCTGCGCGACGTCGTGGGCGGTGAAGACCGGCTGGCCGACACCGCCACCGAAGCCGCCGTCGTCGTCCGTTGCCGTCGGAAGGGCGTAGATATCGCTGGCGCTCGACGAACCCACGTCGCTCACGATGTCGGCCTTCACGCTCGCGCCGAACGTCGCGAACGTCACCACCGACGCGATCCCGATCACGACGCCGACGACCGTGAGCGCCGACCGGAGCTTGTGCGACCGCACCGACCGCGACGCCATCCGGAGCGTCTCGCCGACCTCCATCAGGCGTCCCGCGCCCGGGTCGTAGTGTGGTCCCCGAGCTCCTCGGTCGACTCTCGGCGGCCGTCGCGAACGGTGACGATCCGGTCGGCGTGCTCGGCGATCTCCCGCGCGTGCGTCACGAGCAGGACCGTCGTCCCGCGGTCGTTCGCCGCCGCGAGGAGGTTCATGACCCCCGCGCCGGTCTCGGTGTCGACGTTGCCGGTCGGTTCGTCGGCGAGCACGACGGCGGGGTCGGGCGCGAGCGCACGGGCGATCGCGACCCGCTGGCGCTGGCCACCCGAGAGCTGCGTCGGGCGGTGGTGGAGGCGGTCGCCGAGGCCGACTCGGTCGAGGAGGTCGGTCGCACGCTCGTGGCGGCGCTCGCGCGACCAGCCGGCGAACACCAGCGGGAGGGCGACGTTCTCGACGGCGTCGGAACGGGGGAGGAGGTTGAAGGTCTGGAAGACGAAGCCGATCTCGGTGCCGCGGATCGCGGCGCGCTCGTCGTCGGTGGCGGCACCGAGGTCGTTGCCGGCGACCTCCACGGTGCCCTCGGTCGGCGTGTCGAGCGCCCCCACGAGGTTCAACAACGTGCTCTTGCCCGACCCGCTCGGCCCCATCACCGCGGTGTACGACCCGTCGGCCAGCGAGAGCGAGACGCCGGCGAGCGCCTCGACGGTCCCGCCGAGGTCGTAGGTCTTCCGGACGTCCGTGAGGCGCACGACCGGCCCGTTCGATGGGGTCGTGGCGGCAGTCCTGCTCACACCGGAATTGGGGCCGGAGAGGGCATGAACGTTGGTATCACCCACCTCGGCGGCCGGTGGGTGCGACGAGCCGTTCGGCTCCCGTCGCTCTCGCTCGCTTACTCGCTTCGAGCGACCTCGTGACGACCGAACCCGTACCGGAGTCGGTTCGCGAGGCGGCGCGCGAACCGGCCGTTCGCGGCGCGCGAGCCGAACCGTTCGGCGAGCGCGGTGTAGATCAACGGCACCGGGATTTCTTGACTCAGGGCCTCCTGGACGGTCCAGGTCCCAGTCGAGCCGCCCTCGACACGGTCGGCGACGGTTCCCAGATCCGAGCCCTCCTCCGCGAACGCCTCCTCGCAGAGTTCGAGGAGCCACGACCGGATGACCGCGCCGTTGTTCCAGGTCCGTGCGACCGATTCGAGGTCGAGGTCGTAGCGACCGTCCGCGAGGAGTTCGAACCCCTCGCCGTAGGCTTCCATCAGCGCGTACTCGACGCCGTTGTGGACCATCTTGACGTAGTGACCCGAGCCGGCGGGCCCCATCCGCGCGTGGCCCGCGGGTCCGGTCGCCACCGCGTCGAAGACGGGCGTGAGTTCGTCGTAGGCCCACGCCGGCCCGCCGACCATGAGCGAGAAGCCGGCCTCCGCGCTCGCGGGTCCGCCCGAGGTTCCACAGTCGAGATAGGCCGCGGGTGTCGATTCCGCGCGGCGCGTCGAGTCCTCGAAGTGGGAGTTGCCGCCGTCGACCACGACGTCCTCGTCGTCGAGGTGGGGTTCGAGGTCCGCGAGCGCGGCGTCGATGGCGTCGCCCGCGGGCACCATCAACCAGATCCGCTTCTCCTCGCCCAACTGCTCGACGAGATCCGCGAGCGAGTCGGCGGGGTCGGCCCCCGCGTCGGCGACGGCCGCCACGGCCTCCGCGTCCACGTCGAAGGCGACGACCTCGTGACCCGCATCGAGCGCGCGGTCGGCGACGATCCGTCCCATCCGCCCGAGTCCGATAACCCCGAGTTGCATAGTCGCCTCTCACCGGGGGTGAAGGTAGGAATTGTGATCCCCGCGGCGGGGCTCCGTCCTCGAACCGTTCCCGGATCGGCCGCTACGGCCGTCGGTCGTGGTCCGGCGGAACCACGTACTGGTCGGTCGGGTCGACCTCGCGTGTCGCGTAGGGGTTGGCCCCGGGAACGAGGTCCTCGACGGTCACACCCTGATTGGCGGCGACGCGTTCGACGAGTTCGCCGTTCTGCATCCGCTGGAGGCCGTGCCAGAGCCCGAGGAACAGCGCGGTCGGCGCGATGCAGACGAACGCCGCAACGAGGAGGCGAAACAGGGTACTCATGGGATCGACTGGGGCCGCAGACGGTAATGGTTGATGATCACGTACACACAGTGCCGACATCCGAAGTCCGGTCCGCTGAACGCGAACGCTTATACGCCGAACGAACCCACCTATCGGTATGAGCGTGACCCCGTCGGTAGTACGTCGCTGACCGCCGCGCGAGTTTTCGGTACGATTATCGGGCCGCGACCATCCAAATCCACCAATGACAGAGCTATCTGAGACCTACGACCCGGCCGCCCTCGAAGCCAAGTGGCGCGAGGCGTGGACCGATTCCGACCTGTATCAGTACGAGGAGGAGAGCTCCGACACCGAGTACGTCATCGACACGCCGCCGCCCTACCCGACGGGCGACCTCCACATCGGCCACGCGCTCGGGTGGAGCTACATGGATTTCGCCGCCCGGTATCACCGGATGCTCGGCGAGAACGTCTCGTTCCCGCAGGGCTGGGACTGCCACGGACTGCCGACCGAGGTGAAGGTCGAGGAGAACAACGACATCCATCGGACGGAGGTCCCGCGCGAGGAGTTCCGCGAGCTGTGTATCGAGCACACGGAGGACCAGATCGCGGGCATGAAGGAGATGATGGGGGAGCTCGGCTTCTCCCAGGACTGGGACCAGGAGTTCCGGACGATGGACCCGGAGTACTGGGGGACGACTCAGCGCTCGTTCGTGGAGATGCACGACGATGGCTACGTCCACCGCGACGAACACCCGGTGAACTGGTGTCCGCGCTGCGAGACCGCGATCGCCGACGCCGAGGTCGAGGCGATCGACTCGGAGGGGACCCTCTCGACGGTGCGCTTCCCCGGCGTCGAGGGCGACGGGATCGAGATCGCGACCACCCGACCCGAACTCCTCCCGGCCGTCGTCGGGGTGGCGGTCAGCCCGGACGACGAGCGCTACGCCGACCGCGTTGGCGAGACGTTCGAGATCCCGATCTTCGGCCAGGAGGTCGAACTCGTGGCCGACGAGGAGGTCGACGGCGACTTCGGGACCGGCGCGGTGATGATCTCGACCTTCGGCGACAAGCAGGACGTCGACTGGTGGGCGACCTACGACCTCGACCTTCGACCCGTCGTGACGGAGGACGGCCGCCTCGACGAGCGCGTCGAGGAGTTCGGCGGGCTCGAACTCGACGCGGCGAAGGAGCGGATCGTCACCGCGCTCCAGAAGGAGGGCTATCTGGTGAACGAGGAGCCGGTCGAGCAGTCGGTGGGGGCGTGCTGGCGGTGTGACACCCCGATCGAGATCCTCTCGAAGGAGCAGTGGTTCGTCCGAGTCGACCAAGAGGAGATCATCGAGAAGGCCCAGGAGGTGTCGTGGATCCCCGAACACATGTACGGCCGGCTTGAGGAGTGGACCGAGGGGATGGACTGGGACTGGGTGATCAGTCGCCAGCGCGTCTTCGCGACGCCGATCCCGGCCTGGTCGTGCGAGGGGTGTGGCCACTGGCACGTCGCCGACTCCGACGAGCTGCCGGTCGAACCCACGAGCGAGACGCCGGACGAGCCGTGTCCGGACTGCGGTGCGGAAGCGTGGACCGGCGAGACCGACGTGATGGACACCTGGATGGACTCGTCCATCTCGCCGCTCTACATCACCGGGTGGCCCGAGGCCGACTTCACGCCGGTGCAGCTCCGCGAGCAGGGCCACGACATCATCCGGACGTGGGCCTTCTACACCATCCTCCGGACCGCGGCGCTCGAAGGCGAGAAACCGTGGGAGGAGGCACTGGTCAACGGGATGGTGCTGGGAGCCGACGGCAACAAGATGAGCAAATCCCGGGACAACTCCGTCAGTCCGGACGCGGTCGTCGAGGAGCACTCGGCCGACGCCTTCCGCCAGGCGCTCGCGCTCGGCGGCCAGCCCGGGTCGGACATTCAGTTCCAGCCCAAGGAAGTCACGAGCGCGTCGCGCTTCCTCACGAAGCTCTGGAACATCACCCGGTTCGCGAGCCAGCACCTCGATGAGTCCGACGAGGTGGAGCCGGCCTACACCGACGCCGACCGCTGGATCCGCTCGAAGTGCGCGCGGGTCGCCGACGACGTCGCGGCCGACATGGACGACTACCGCTTCGACCGGGCGCTCCGCACCCTCCGGGAGTTCGTTTGGCACGACCTCGCCGACGACTACGTCGAGCTGATCAAGGGCCGGCTCTACGAGGGCACTCCCGAGGAAGGGGCGGCCGCCCGCGAGACGCTCGCGACCACCCTGTCGGCCTCGATCCGGATGCTCGCGCCGTTCTCGCCGTTCCTCGCCGAGGAGACCTACCGTCACCTCCCGAACACCACGGGAAGCGTTCACGCCGCGGCGTGGCCCGACCTCGACGACGGCGACGAAGCCGCGGAGAAGCGCGGCGAGCGGATCGCGGCGGTCGCGAGCGCGGTGCGGGCCTGGAAGTCCGACTCCGGGATGGCGCTCAACACCGACCTCGAACGCGTCGAGGTCTACCCCGACGACGAGGCCGACTTCGAGACCGGCGACCTCGCCGCGACGGTGAACGCGCCGGTTGAGGTGCTCGCGGGCGACCCCGACGTCGAGTTGACTCCCGTGGCCGTCGACCCCGACCACAGCGAGATCGGTCCCGAGTTTCGCGACCAAGCGGGCGCGGTCGTGGGCGCGCTCGAAGCCGCCGACCCCGACGAGATCGCCCGTCAGAAGCGCGAGCACGGCGAGATCGAACTTGACGCGGGCGGCGAAGTGGTGGTGCTCGACCCCGAGATGGTCGAGGTGATCGAGGAGCGCCGGGCGGCGGGCGAGACCGTCGAGGTGCTCGACGTCGAGGGCGCGACGGTGCTGGTCTTTCCGTAGGCCACCACGACGATCGACCGGGACAAACAACAGCTAATTATACCGTGCTTTCGTAGCGCGGCCATGGTCGAGGTACTCGGTGTCGCGATCGGACTCCTGCTGGTTGGCGTGATGGTTGTCTTGCACTTCTCCTCGGGCACCGACCGGCCGATCCCCGACGACATCTCCCAGTCGGTGCTCGAACGGCGGGCGGCGAGCGTCCCCGAGACCGACTTCCCCGAACCGATGAACCGCTCGATCGGCGGCGGGGCGGCTCCGGCCGGCGCGGTCGGCGGTGGCGAGGCCGAGGGCGAACTCGCCGAGGGTGAAACGAGCGAAACCCCGTCGAGCCCCGGCGAGATCCCGGACGACGAGGCCGAGGTGTTCTCGGTCGAGTACGCGAAGGAGGGCGAAACCGTCGACGTGCCCGAGAACCAGACCCTCCTCGAAGCCGGCGAGGACCAGGGTTGGGATATGCCCTACGCCTGCCGACAGGGCCAGTGTCTCTCGTGTGGCGGCCACGTCGCCGACGGCCCCTCCGAGGACTACCTGATCCACGACAACCAGCAGATGCTCGAAGCCGAGGAGTTGGAGGACGGCTACGCGCTGACCTGCGTCAGCTACCCGAAATCCGACTTCACGCTCGAAACCCGCGAAACGCCCTGAGGCGCGCGGCTTTCACAACGCCTAAACCGACGACCCCGTATGGTTCGATGAGGGCGCGTAGCTCAGTGGACAGAGTCCTTGGTTCCGGACCAAGATGCCGCGGGTTCAAATCCCGTCGCGCCCGTTCTCTCACATCTCGCTTGGGATTCACCGAACGGTGTAGGGGTACTTATAAATCGTACCAGTATCACGACCGTTGATTTGAACCTATGGCTACACGGAGTACAGTCCGAGGAAGTTCGCACCTGCGAGCGTGAGGAGCTTCAGGGGATCACATAGGGATGGTAGCGTAGTCTATCCCTTATTTACCCACTCGGGTCGATCTCCGAGAAGCGCCTGTTAGATAGGGCAGACTTTCGCTGGGGTTATCTGATGGACAGAAACAGGCTGAAGAGGATGGTCAACCATCCCGCGTGGCAAGCTGGTGAAGTCATTCACGCTCCTCTCCACCCTCTGCGTGAGAGCAAGTTCTGGTAGAGCAGAGTAGCTATATTCTCTGTAGTCGGAAAGTTCCTCATACGGCTATTCGTCTGCCAGTAGTCGTTCTGAGTGGACGAGTGTGGAGTTAGGAGGGAAACTGCCGGTGATGTCACGCAACGGCCCCTCCCAACTCCATGATGTTGGAAGTCATAATCGAGAGTAAGTCTTTCAGTAACGTAGGAAACAGTCTTTAGGGGGGTTGGATAGCCTTGGCATTGATGCTGGGATACCCTGTTTCGTCCTACCGATGTACCTCGGTTCGAGCCTTAAAACCACCCTGGGAGGCAATGGTCATAATCCATGCTGGATCCGTGGAAAATTTCCTATGAATGAACGAGGTAGCGGTGACCCCCGAGGTAGAAGAACCCGACAAACCCGAGAGTCAGTTGCTCATGTGTAACGACTGTGGGATGCTCCATCCAAGAAAGGAAACTCTGAAAGGGGTCATACCCGCCAGTCACAAACCTGGAAAAACCTGTCACCGTTGCGGAAGTCATGAGTTCTCACAGGTAGTCATCTAAGTAGACATCCACCCTCTACGGGGCTTCTGAGCGTCCGAAGCATCGTCGACAAGGAACGTCGTTCGTCGAACGCCCGTCGCACCCGCTGCTCTGTACGAGCGACACCGGACACGAAGAGCGAACCGCGCGGGGTTGGCCTCATCACTCGCGACGGACGACATACTACTATCCGCCGGTGGCGCTGTTGCCCGTCGGCGCGTTCGTTCGAGTAACGCTTCCTCCACCGCTATCACCAATACGCTGGGTCGCAGTGGCACCGAACCCAGCTGCGACTTTGCGGACCCGAGTTTCGGTTCGCTGACCTAATCTTTTTCTGATACCCGTACCTCGATGAGATATGGACATTCAGTCCTCGTTCCCGGTCGTGGACGGACACTCCTCACAGATCGGGGAAACAGTGGACGAGATCCGTCGCGGAAACCTCCGGGAGGCCTGCTGTGTACTCTTCGAGCGGGCCTACGACCGGCAGGCAGCGATGTCCGAGTTCTGATCCGATTGGGTTTCGGAGCCCGCTACTGATTCGTACTCTCGTCCATCCGGTCGCCATCTCCACCAGCTCGTCGTCTCATCCTCGATCGAGTCCTCTTCTTCGCGTTCTCGTGACTGGATCGGGCCTCGTTATCCGTCGGCTGATTCTCGTTCGTTGAGTTTGTCCCTGATGTCCCGCAGGGAGTTGATCCCGTAGAGGCCGAGCGCCAACCACACGACCGAGAACACGACTCCGAGGACGGCACAGGCCATCGCGATGGTCGTTTCGTTGATTGCCACCATGACGATTCAATAGAAAGGAGGTGGGAGTATAAATCGAAACCATCGACTTCAGTGATTGAAACCGTGTTCGCGGTTTCATATCCACGTATGACGGGTGATAGGTGTGGGTGATGACTCCGATGTGGACGCCATCGGTTCGCTGCTCGCCGACGAGTGTGCGCGAACCATCCTCACGGAGACCGTCGAGGAAGCCCTCTCGGCCGAGGAACTCAGCGACCGCTGTGGAGTGTCACCACCGACGGTCTATCGACGACTCGAAGCCCTCGAAGCACATGACCTCGTCAGTGACTTCCTCCCCACCCTACCGCTCGCCTGACGGCTCGCGCTTGAGGGTGGGGCTTCCTGCTTCGGCGACGTGGTTTGCAGCGACCGGCTGAAAAGCGGTCGCCGTAGGGACCACGGTCTCCACAGGCGTTGATTCGGCACTGCCCGTGCCTATTTCCTCGATACCGCGTTGGAGGACGTTCCACGCGGCGTTTTCGTCTCGGTCGGCGGTGAAGCCACACGCCGGACACGAGTGTTCGCGTACCCAGAGCGGCTTGTCCGTTTCCGCACCACAGCGGGCGCACTCCTTCGTGGTTCCGTGGGGTCGAACCTCCGCGAAGTGCGTCCCTTCGCGTTCGCACTTGTACGCGAGCATCCGGCGGAGGGTTCCCCACGCGGCTGACGCGCGGTTGCGACTGTTGCCGTCGAGTTCCATCAGTCCCTTCGCGTCGAGGTCTTCGACCGCCACGAGGTCGTATTCCCGAGCGTAGTAGTTCGACAGCTTGTGCAGGAAGTCCCGCCGTTTCCGTTTCAGGTCGGCGTGGCGACGGGCGACCTTTCTTCGCTGTTTCTCCCAGTTCGCCGAACCGTGTTCGCGGCGCGAGAGGACACGCTGTTCGTGTTCCAGTCGATCGCGTTCGTGCGAGAGGTCGAGCGACCCGACCGCCGTTCCATCGGTGTCGTGGGCGAATTTGAGTATTCCCACGTCGATGCCGACAACATTCTCGGGGCTCGCCGGTTTCTCCGGTGGGTCATCGGGCGTTTCAACCGACAACACAGCGTACCAGTGCCCTGTGGGTTCTCGCTTCACCGTCATGCCCTTCACGGTCGCGTCGGTGGGGAGGTCGCGGTGTGCGACTATCGGGACCGAACCAATCTTCGACAACCACAGCTCGTCGCGGTCGCTCTTTTGGTCGAGCTTGAAACCGGACTGACTGTACGTGAACGAATAGTAGTATCCCGAACCCTTCCACCGAAGGTGGCCGACGCGGTGGCCGTTCTCCTTCAACCCTTTCAGCGTTGAGAGGTTGTCGTACAGGCGTTGAACGACCTTTTGAAGCACTTTGGAGTGGACTCCGCGTAGGTCGGTCCACCACTCCTTGAGCTTCGGTAGCCGTTCCTGCTCCTTGTACGACGACGTGTTATCGACGCGGTTGAGTCGGTGGAGAAAGTGGTTGTAGACCTGTCGGCAGGTATCCAGCGTCCACGCTAACTGCTCGCGTTGAGCGGGCGTGGGGTTGAGCCGGAACCTGTAGTTGAGCATGGTCTACTCGTCTGAATCGGCGTCGAGTTCGGAGGCACGAACGACCTTGATGGTTGCTCCTACCCACGACTTCGGGAGGTAGACGTGAGCGCCGTTGCCGGTGGGCTTCACAGTTTTCTCCACGACTTCGTGACCCTCTATCTCGTGCCGGTCCATCGGTAGTATCTACTTGGTAGATACGCATGAGCCTATCGCTCGTGGTCCGGCCAGCCGACACGCCGAAACCTCGGAAGTTCAGATGATGACGGCGTTGACGAGACGCTTCGCGTCTCGTTCGCACACCAGAACGCGAAGCGTTCTGGGGACGCTGTATCCCCTCCCTACTCGCTCGCTCCGCACCGCGCTCACTTCTTGAGGGAGGGGCCTTAGCGCCTGAATTTAGGTAAACGAACCCACCCCGACGCGGACGGCCATCACTACAACGTCTATACGGCAACCCTCGACCGGATCGAAGTCGATCTCACCGAGGATGGCTTCCATCTACGACTCACCCGCCGCGACCGCATGGCCGACCGATTTACCCAGTTCATCGGAGACATGAGATGACAAACCTTCTCGTCCAGATCGGCACGCAAAACGGCGAACCGATATCGATCGCGCTCACACTCACGGCCTCGATATTGGGTATTGCCGTCGGTTACATCGCGTTCCGTGGGTACTGGCGGAATCGGAGCCTGCCGATGCTGTTCGTCGCCACCGGATTCTTCTTCACCTTCTGGACACCCGTGGTGCTCCTCGCTGGTTTCGTGCTTGCTGGAGAACTCTCGCAGTTTGGTCCCGGCATACGAGTCACGGTGAACGCCGCCTTCGGTATCGCGGGCAAGGTGAGCGAGATCATCGGTTTAGTGTTCATCCTCTATGGACTCCGGATGCCGCTCAGCCGGGACTGAGGTGCTTTCGAGGTGATGATGGCAGATCACTGACCTCGTTCGGTCACGAACACGAGGGAAGAGCGGTTATGATTCGGCGAGGAACCGCGGTGCCGATACCTCATCCGCGAGGCGTTCACGGCCGTAGAGGTTGGCGACGACGAGCGCGGGGATCGCCCACGCCGCAAGCGTCGTCACCTGGATCTCGACCCCGGAGGCACCCACCGCGCCGTACGTGAGCGATGTGACGAGGCCACCGTTGAGCAGGGCGGTGACGGGGACGCTCCCGCCCGTGCTGTTGTAGACGTAGGTGAGGAACACCGAGACGACCACCAGCAACAACACAGCGACCGGGAGCGAGAACCCGGCGAGGTACGTACCGGGGAACACGAACAGGGGGAGGCTCCAGACCGCCCACGCGACGGCGACGAAGGCGCTGGCGACCAGCGCGTCGTAGCGGTGCTGGAGGCGAGGCAGGGCGAACCCGCGAAAGCCCGCCTCCACACCGAGTGCGGGAATCACACTGAACAACAGCGAGACGGCGTATCCGGCGGCCCTTTGAGGAGTGAAGAACGGGACGGCCCACGGTCCGTTGAACAGCAGTGCCGCGGCGATCGTGGTGGCGATCACGCAGGCCAGTGGCAGGGCGAGACCGACGCCGTACCAGTACGG
Organism: Halococcus salsus; assembly: GCF_009900715.1. Lineage (NCBI taxonomy): Archaea > Methanobacteriati > Methanobacteriota > Halobacteria > Halobacteriales > Halococcaceae > Halococcus > Halococcus salsus. The sequence goes on along the minus strand of NZ_JAAAJC010000001.1, from coordinate 1,274,424 downwards.
TTCCACGTCTCGTCCCCCGAGGTGGTCCCTCCATGCGCGCAGATCGAAGCCCGAGAGGTGGGCGACGACCACTGCGGCGACGGCCGGGCCGGCCGATGGGAGGGGCGCGATCAGAGCGACCGGGTTCCGCGGCCAGAGATACTGTACCCCCCACATCGCCCACGAGAAGACGATACTCAGGAGAACGAAGCCGAGCACCGGATGTTCTCGCACCGCTCGGTGTTGGGCCGCCATCGGTCGTCGGTTTCACTACCGCTCTGCATAAAAGTACGGGCCAAGTCACCCGAAAGCGACCGGTGCGATGTGGAGATCCGGTGACCTCTTCGAGGAGGGATTCGTCACCGAGGTCTTCGGACGGGTTGCGGCTGGAATGACCGTACAGCATCACCGCTGGGTGCCAGCGGACGGGTCCTGTAGTGGTCGAACAGACGGATAGGAGAGAACTGTGGCCCAGATAGGCGGGGACTCCGGCGTCCCTGAGACCACAGCGTCGGTGCCCGTTAGGGCTGAAGACGCATCGACTCGGCCTGCTCGACGGCGTGCTGTGCTACCTCCTCGACGGACCACTCCGATTGGTCCGCGAGTACGCGGGCCATCATCCCGAGCTGCTTGCCGGCCATCTCCCTGAGCTCCGCGTCCTCGACCGTGTTGCCGAAATAATACTCGTTCGTTCCGTTCTCCGGGATCAATCCCACGTACATCGAGACGACGTCCTCTTGGTCGATCGCGTCGAGCGCCTGGTCACGGATTCGGTCGAAGTCGTTGAGGGCGAAGTCGTCCGACATGTCTCGGATGGCGATACGTATCCGAGCTACTAAACGGAATGGGACACGTCCGGTCCACGCGGTTCGTGAGCGCCTCGGTCCCCACTGTAATGTGGAGGGTGCTGGTCCTTCGTTATCCAGTTAGGAGTGCAGCGATCGGAGTTTCGAGACCTCTTCTCGGTCACTAAACGGGGGTTGAGGGACGTTGGGCCCTCCAAGGGACGGAGACCACGATCACTTAACAGACAGCCGCGGCTACGAGTTCTAGTAGCTATATGCTGCTCGCCATCGAAGCCCCGACGCTCACACGGTTCACGCTTCAGCTCTTCGTGATCCTTCTAACTGCTCGACTCCTGGGGGAGATCGCGAAACGGCTCGGCTTCGCACCGGTTGTCGGGGAATTACTCACGGGAATCCTTCTCGGGCCCTCGTTTCTCAGCTGGGCTGCTCCAAACGTCTTTGCGACGCTCTTTCCGGACGGTGTCGGTGGAGCGCTCGCGCTCGATGCTGTCGGTCAACTCGGTCTCTTGTTCCTGCTCGTTCTCGCCGGTCTGGAGACGGATATTGACCTGATCCGGCAGCGAGCATCGGTGGCGATAGCCATTGCCGCAGGGAGTATTCTGGTTCCGTTCGCTTCCGGATTTGCACTCGGATGGCTGATTCCCGCCGCATATCTCGTCGACCCCGGACAGCGGCTCCTCTTCGCTCTTTTTCTCGCAACAGCCCTCTCGATATCGGCGGTTCCAGTTATCGCCCGTGTTCTCATCGACCTAGACATCGTTCACCGCGACCCCACGCAGGTCCTGCTCGCCGCAGCTCTCATCAATGACGTCATTGGGTGGGTGCTTCTGTCGGTGGTTGCGGGGATCGCTCAACGTGGCTCGGTGGATCTTCCCGCTACAGCCGTTACCGTCGGGGTCCTCGTTGGGTTTTTCGTCGTCATGTTCACGGTTGGCCAGCGAGCTATCGACGCGGTCTATCAACACACACAGCGAGGTCCCCCTATCGGCCACCTCTCGACGCTCATCCTCCTTTCACTCGGTGTCGCAGCGCTGGCGGAAGAGCTCGGAATTGAGGCATTTCTCGGCGCGTTTGTGGTGGGGGTGCTCGTCCGTCGAACGGATCTACTGGCGCGGGAGGTACGGCAAAACTTCGAGAGCCTAACCCTCGCAGTGCTGGCACCGGTCTTTTTCGCGACTGCCGGGCTCAAAGCCGATCTGACGACGCTCGCCGATCCGTTGGTCACAGCCCTCGCAGTTGTCACGGTTCTCGTCGCGGTAGGTGGGAAATTCATCGGAACCGCAGCAGGGGCATCGCTCGTCGGTCGACGGGGTCGAGAGGTGATCGGTATGGGCGCGGGTCTCAACGCGCGCGGAGCGCTCGAGCTCGTCGTAGCTAGCGTCGGTCTGTCGTTGGGAGTCCTTACGGAAGCTATGTACGGTGTCATCGTACTCGTGGCCATCCTCACAACCGTGGTTGCAGTCCCGATACTACGCTGGGCGTTCACTGGACTTGAGATGGCAGAAACCTAGGTGTTGGACGGCCACCCTGGTTCGGGGGCCATCCAAGGGGCAAGACCGAACCCGCAGTCGCGATCGTGACTGTCATCATCGAGGTGCTCGCTCCGGTTTCGGTGTCAGGGGGTTCAAGAGCACGGACGAGCGTGTTGCTCAGCGGCTTGTCCATTAGGACCTTCGGGCATCCATCACCGCGAAGGAACATCGGGATGTGGGGCCGTTCCCGACGGCGAACAACGGTCGATCCGGCTCAAAAATCCCTCCATCCGAAACCGGTTCGGCGAGCCGTTACTTGCAAGCCGGACGGTGAAGCAGTGCGCGATGAAAACATGCTCGCAATGGCAGACCAAGACATGGACACGGACGAGAAGGCATCGACCGCTGCACTCAGCGCGGCGGGGCTATCGATACTCTATTCGCTCTATCTGTTCTACGTTCGAGGCGAGCGAAGCAAGGGGATATTCGTCGGGCTCTGGGCACCGACGATCCTCACGATCGCGAGCTACGTCGAAGAGACGAACCTCACCGAGAAGGCGCAGAGCGAACTCGACGCCTAAAGCCTCCGTTCTCCTCCGCCGCAATTACAACTCTGCTCGCACCGTGCTTTACTTCCCTCGGAGAGCAACGGAGTCTGAGGAGGACCGTGAGGGTGGACTGGCGCACCGTGGACACGGGCCGAGAGCGATCGTCTCTACTTCCGGACCAAACGTTTTGCTTGGGAACGAAAGCAGTCGACACAGCGTATCAGAGGACGAGGGACCGATACACGAGAACCGGCATCAATCCGATCAAGAGCACACCCAGGACGGTGGTGAGTCGATTCGGATCGACACGCTTCGCGACTCGCCACCCACCGAGCGCGCCGAGGAGATAGCCGGCGGTGATGGCGAACACCAGTGGCACGGCGACCGACCCCTGAAGGGTGTAAGAGACCGCCGACGCCGACGCGATGAATACGACTGCGACCTGGGTGACCGCCAGCGCGGTGATCATGGAGACGCCGACCAGTACCAACGCCGGCGGGACGAGTGCCGCACCACCGATGCCGAACAGCCCGCCGGCGGCTCCAACCAGGAGACCGACCGTCCCGAAGACCACGACTCCAGCACTGCTGGTCGGTGTGACGTCGAGTGCTTCCGTCGGGAGTCGGTCGAGACTCCCTCGCTCGCGGAGGAGGATCGTCGCGCCGACCGTACCCAACAGGACGCCGAGGAGGACGCCGAACGATCGCCGGGACACGACACCGTTGAGGAGTACCCCGAGTTGTGTTCCGACGGCACCACCGATTCCGATGAGGAGCGCCATTCCCCAATCCATGTCGTCTGAGTAGACGTATCCCGCCGCTCCGAGGACCGATCCACCGATGAAGGTCACGCTCGAGGTACCGGCGACGACCGCCGCTGGAAGCGCCGTGAGCCCGTACAGTGCCGCGACGACGAATATCCCGCCGGGACCGACGGACGTGACCACAGCGCCGCCGGCGAACGAGACCGCCACGAGAACCACGAGCAGGGCGAGTTCCACTAGCCACTCTCCTCGCTGGAGGGAGTAAATGAAACTTGTTCGATATGATCGCGAGAGTTGGTGATGGTCGACGTAGTCCGCTCGACGCTCGTGAGTCCCAGGGCTGCTCTCGCCTGCAGCGGAGTGATACCGTTACAGGGGAAAGCATCGCGGATGGAGTATTACGAAGCCAGAGCCGACGAGAGTGGTAGATTGGAGATAACGTGCGACCGGGTCGCGAGCGCCGGAATCCCCAAGTCTCCACGACCGCCCTGGACGGCGAGGTAGTCATCGTGATCGAGAACCTCGAAACCGGTGAACCGCTCCACGTCGGTATCAGTAACAACTGATCCCACTCCGAGACGCTTGCCCCGCTTTTCGGATCCCGCCCGTGCCCGCTCCGATGGGTCGTTTCACGCCTTTGCCCCGCCGAGGCCCGAGCACGGGGAATCGATCCGCCAGCAGGGCGGCCACGGAGACCGTGGCGGCGAACGGTAGCCGGAGCCGCTCGGCCACCGACCCGGCTACAACCGATTCAGCCGGAGCGCTCGTTCGCGACCTCGTAGAGCGGGTTCGTCACCGTCCCGTGTTCGACGGCGTGCGGACGGGCGGGGGCGTCGTCGTAGCCGTAGTTGAACAGTCGATTCCGGTTCAGGGTGAGCTTCGTGAACTCCGGCTGGAGCAGGTCGAACAGCTCGAAGCGCTCCGCCAGTTCCGGGAACCGCGCCTGATAGTCGAGAACGGCCGTCCGGGCGTGCCGCCAGAACCGCTCCTCGGTGTAGTTCTCGTGTTCGACGAGCACGTCCGCGACGTACCGGAGCACGCAGACGAACAGCCCACAGAAGACGAACTGACAGAGCCCCTCCGGGGGTTCCTTCCGGAGCACGTCGTGCATTTCGTCGGGGAGGGCCGCCAGCTCGGGGAGCGGCTGGTCGCTCACGTTCACGTCGTCGACGAAGTCCTTCACCGCGAGCCGCGTCGGAACACCGTCCTCGACGACGAGGATGGTGTTCTGGCCGTGCGGCGAGAACACCGTCCCGTACCGGTAGAGGAAGTGCAACAGCGGCGGCAACACGGTGTCGAAGAACGACTCCAGCCACTCGTCGAGCGTCAGCCCGGATCGCTCGACGAGCCGCGAGACGTACGGGACGCCCTCGCCGTCGACGTGCATCAGCGCCGACAGCGTGACCGCGCGCTCGTCGCCGTCGAGGAACGTGTGGATCGACTCGCGCCACACCACCCCTAGCAACTCGTGGTACTGATAGGGCGAGCCGTCGATGGCCGTGAAATCCCCGTGGTCGTAGTTGATGCCCGCGATCTCGCCCGGGAGAACGAGCCCCTGGTCCTGGAGGAAGCTATCGTTCTCGTAGATCCCCTCGATGTACTCGGTGACGGTCGGCGCGAGTTCCGTCCGTTCGCCCGGCAGTCCACGCCAGACGAGCGTGTTGAGGATCCGCATCGGCACCTTCACGTGGTGTTTCCCGTCGTGGTCGACGTTGACGAACGTGCGGACGGACTGCTGTGGCAGGTACTCGTCGGGCCCCTCGCCGAGCGGGACGATGCGGTCGTCGGCGATGTGGTCGGGAAACAGCGGGACGACGCTGTGTTCCCACTGCCAGTCGTGGACCGGCAGGAGGTAGTAGCTCTCCGGGTCGAGGCCCTTCGAGGCGAGGCGGTCCCGAAAGACCTCGTAGCGATCCCCGAGTTCGCCCCGGACGAGCGCGTCATGGTCGACCCCGTCGGTCGCGACGAACGTCGACGTCGTCTTCCGGACGGCGACCCACGAGAGCTTCACGGGCTCTTTCATCTCCGGGGCGTACCGTCGGTAGTCGTCGTATCCCCAGCCGAGCCGACCCTTGTTGTAGGTGATCCAGGGATGGCCCTCCATCTCGCCTTCGAGCTGTGCGTAGCCGAGGGCCAGCGGGTCGAACCCCTCGCGGTCGCGCTTTCTGGCTTCGATGTGGGCGTCCGCGAGCAGCGTTCGCTTGTACTCGCGGACGAGGTTCCCCTCGGTGAGTCCATCCAGACCGGTGGTTTCGCCGAGGTCGCGCAGCAGGCGAAACGGGTCGTCGAGCCCCGTCCAGTCCCCGTCCGTTCGTCGCTCGACGGTGTCACCGTGGACGTGGAGGCTATCCATGAGCCGCTCGCTGGCCTCGAAGCGATAGCTCGCCGGACCGAGGTCGAACCTGAAATCGGCACGGTCGTCGCCGTCCCGGACCTTCCGCGGTGCGAGTATCTCCTCGTAGGCGAAGGATTCGAGCATCTTCGTCAGGAGGCGGCGCTCGCTCGTCGTCCATATCTCGGGTGTCAGCGCGTCCTGTCGGGTGGTGTCGTTCGGGTTCATGTCAGTCGTTGCGGGTTGGTGCCGGGTCGCCCTCGTGGACGGAAGCGCCCGGCGAGCGTTCGACGAACTGTTCGACGGCGAAGTCCTGGTAGACGGTGTCCGTGTCCTCGGGGTAGGCTTCGCGACCGACGAGCCGATTGACGAACCTCGTGTTGCGGTAGGCACCGAGCCCGAGGTCCGGTACGCCGACGCCGTGGGTGTGGAGCTCCGCGTTCTGGAGGAACACGTCGCCGGGGTGGTCGATAACGAGACGGTGGTCTTCGGTCACTTCAAATCGGCCCCGGTCGTCCCAGCCGATCGCGTTTTCGAGCGGTTCGAGGAAGCCCGGGATCGGGCGTTCGTAGCCGGTCCCGAGAATCACGACCTCGCTCTCGTGGACGAACGACTCCTCGGCCTGCCACTGGTGACAGTCGAGCGCGTAGCCCTCCCCGACGGCCTCGATGTCCCGCACCTCCGTCATCGCGAACAGTCCCACGTCCGGCTCCCGGTCGCCGATGGAGCGCCGATACAGCAGGTCGTAGATGTCGGCGCTCGTCCCCGGGTCGACACCCTTGTAGAGGCGGTCCTGGTTCGGGACGAGGTCGTCCTTGACCTTCTGGGGCAGGTCGTAGACGTACCGCTCGTACTCAGGCGTGAAGTGCTGCAGCCCGAGCTTCGAGTACTCCATCGGGAAGAACCCGTCAGAACGGGTGAGCCAGTCGAGCCGATAGCCCGCCCCGGGCTGGCGCTCCAGCAGGTCCTCGAACACCTCCGCAGCGCTCTGACCGGATCCGACGACGGTGACCGAATCAGCTCTTGAGACCCGTTCGCGGTTGTGACGGTACCGGGCGGTGTGGAAGACGTCCTCCTCGGGATGACCCTGCAGGTGGTCGGGTACCTGTGGCCGCGAGCCGATCCCCAGCGCGAGGTTCTCGCCGCGGTACTCGAAGCGCTCGCCCGTCCCTGGGTGGTGAGCGATGACGACGTAGTGCTCGTGGTCGTCGTCCCAGCCGATCTCGATCACTTCACGGCTGAACTCCAATCCCCCGAGGGAGTCGGCGACCCACCGGAGGTAGTCGTTGAACTCCCGTCTGGGGATCTGAAACGTCTCGTAGAAGTAGAACTCGTAGAGCCGACCCGTCTCCCGCAGGTAGTTGAGGTAGCTGTGGGGGTTCGTCGGGTCCGCGAGCGTCACGAGGTCGGCGAGGAAGGGGACTTCGAGCGTCGTTCTCTCAAGCAACATCCCCTCGTGCCAGTTGAACGCGGGTTCGCGTTCGAGGAAGACGGTTTCGAGGTCCTCCTCGACGCCGTCCACCATCGCCGCGAGACCGAGGTTGAACGGACCGATCCCGATGCCGACGACGTCGTGGACTTCACCACCACTCGACCGCTCAGCCATCGGCACCACCCGTCGTTTCAGCCGCTTCGGCAGTCGTGTCGGCCATCACCTCGCGCTCGAAGTGCTCGCGTTCACAGACCAGCAACAGCGCGTCCTTCCCGGCCTCTTCGAAGGCGAACTCCGTCCGTGGCTCGAAGCCACACTGCTCGAAGACGTGGATGACGTGCTCGTTCCGGACGTCGGGTTCGGCGACCACTCGGTCGGTCTCGGCGTGGGCAAACTGCATGGCGACGACCGCCCGCAGCAGTGCGGACGCGTATCCGTGCCCCAGATACTCCTCGGGACCGATCAGCAGGTGCACGCCTTGGTCGGCGGGGTCGGCGTCGTAGTGGTTGCCGACGTCGTCTTCGGCGGCCCAGTAGGACTCCCAGTAGCTCATCGGGACGTGGTCGAGACAGCCGACGTACGGCGTGAGGTGGTCGTCCGCGAGCTTCGTCTGGAGGCGCTCGCGGAACACCGGCAACGGGCGGTCGAGGTCCCAGTACGGCTTCACGTGGTCGCTCCCCAGCCAGGAGTGAAGCCGTTCGAGGTCGCGCTCGATGGTCGCTCGGCGGAGCGATATCGTGCGGTCGATATCCGGGTCGTAGGTCCGATACTCGTCGTCGGTCGGGTGCGTAGTGTGGGGTCCTGTCATCTGTCGAGTTCGGTGACGAGGGGGTTCGTGACGGCCGTGTAGACGGACTGGTTCTCGAGGTCGTTCTCCAGTTCGTCCAGTCCCCGAAAGCGCGTGAGCAGGTTCGCCTTGCAGGGAACGGTCGGCGATTCGAGCAACGGCCCGAGGAGGTCGGAAGAAGGTCGGTCGTACCGCTCACGAGCGCGTTCGAGTTCGTCCCGAAGCAGCCCCAACAGTCGACGTTCGTCGACGAGCCCGGCGCTTCCGAAGGCGTTCACCACCCCGAGCGCGTTGTTGAGGACGACGTAGTAGCGGAGCCGTTCGTCGGCGATCGCGTCGGCACAGACGGTGCCCGCACGTTCGCCGATTCCCGGGAGGGACGCCTCGACGTCGGCGTGTTTCGATTCGGGGAGGTAGAACCCCTGATTGTCGCGGTAGTAACATCTGTCGGGGTAGCCGTCGGCGTCGAGTTCGAGCACCGTGTTCTGCTGGTGCGCCTCGACACCGACGCCCTGGGCGAGGTAGAGCCAGAGCACGGGCCGTACCGAGAGGCGGAGGTAGTCCTGAAACCAGTCTGCACTCACCGCCCCCGTCGAGCGGTCCTCCCGGTCGGCGATGGAAGCGACGAGACGACCGAGCCGCGACCGGCCGGCGATGGCGTCCTGACAGAGCGAGACGACGGGTGTGGCGTTCGGCCCGTCGGCACCCGAAAACGGGTTCGCACGCAACACCGTCTCCAGCCCCGACTCGCCGTCGCCGAGGTCGAGCGCGAGATACGCCGGATCCCGGATCACGTCGAACGCCGGGAACGTCGCGGCGAGCTCGTCGCCGAACGCGGTGTCGAGCAGTTCGGCGATGGCGACGCCCCGCTTCAGCTCCGGCAGCTTGTTGGTCCGGAGGGAGTTGGTTATCCGCACGTGCAGCGAGGACTTCACCATGAACGGCGACGCCGAGCTGTACAGCGTCCGGACGGACGTCGTCGGGAAGAACGCCCGACCGACCGCCCCAAGGTGGTCGAGGCCGTCGCCGAGCCGCGCCTGGACGGCCGACTGGTCGAGGAGATACTGGGCCTGCCAGGGATGCACCGGGAGGAGGGCGTCGTCGCTCGCGACGTGGTTGGCGACGAACGACTCGGGAACCTCGGGATCGTCGCGGAGGGCGTCCTTCACCCACCGCGTGGCGCTCCGGTCGAGCGCCGAGTCGGCCGATACCAGGGCCGGGTCCGCACGGAAGTAGTGTAGCGGAAAGCTTCCACGGAGTTCCGGCGCGTAGGTCGCGCGGTTCCGTGCCGCGATCCCCTGCCGGCTCTTCGGTGTCGGGTGGCAGTGGTGGCCGAAGACGAGCGCCTGCTCCGCGTCGCGAAACGACAGCCGTTCGGCGTAGAGCCGTTCCTCGTCGTCGGCACGCGCCCTGACGAACGTCTCGGTCGCGCGCTTGCTCCGGAGCACCCGTTCGAGGAGCTCGTCGGGGACGGCCGCCCCCTCCTGCGTGAGCGAGAGGTCCTTGATCACCAGCGCGGCGAGCGTGGCCGAGTCGAGGGGGAGAGCCCTTTGACCGCCCATTCGGTAGCGAACGGGGATCTCGAAGAGGTGGCGCTCGGTCGGGGAACGGTAGGCGAGCGGAGCCAGCAGGTCGACCCCCTGCCCGGCGAGTGTCACACGCAGTAAGCCATCCCCACCGGGGTCGACCCCGGCGACAGGTTCGTCGACCACCTCGTAGTCGCCCGTCTCCCGGAGGTAACAGTTGAGGAACGCGTGGACGGTGGCGTCGTCGGCGCGGGCCTCGGGGTCGACCGCCGGCGCGCGCTCCTCGCCGTGTTCGTCCCGTCCGGTTTCGAGGCTCATGCGACTGCCCCCCGTTCGGCGACGAGGGACTCACCACAGTCCCGGAGGACGTCAAGGGTCGCGGCCACGTCGTCGAGCGTCGCCGTCGGATCCAGAAGTGTGACCTTGAGGCTGGTCACGCCGTCGACCTGGGTTCGGGCGACGACGGCCCGGCCGTCGTGGAGCAGTTCCCGTCGGATAGTGGCGTTCAACCGACCCACCGCGCGGTCGTCCATCCCGTCGGCGGGCCGATAGCGGAACACCAACGCGTTCAGCGTCGGTTCGTGCAGGCGTTCGAGGTCGTCGGCGTCGTCGACGAGCGCCGCTGCTCCGTCGGCCAGTTCGAGCGTCGATTCCACGAGCGCCGCGATCCCCTCCCGGCCGAGGCTGCGGAACGCGACGTAGGGTTTCAGCGCGTCGAAGCGACGCGTCGTCCGGACCGACTTCGCAACGAGGTTCGGGATGCCGGCGTCGTCGTGGCCCGCGGGGTTGAGGTACGCGGCGTTGCGAGCCATCCAGTCGAACTCGTCGCCGTCGCGGAGTAGGAGGGCTCCACAGCTGATGGGTTGGAAGAACAGCTTGTGGAAGTCGACGGCCACCGAGTCCGCCCGTTCGATACCGTCGAGCAGGGCGCGGTGGTCGGTCACTGCGAGCGCGCCGCCGTAGGCGGCATCCACGTGGAACCAGAGGTCGTGCTCCGCGGCCCGGGCGGCGAGCGCCGAGAGCGGGTCGATGCTCCCGAAGTCGGTCGTCCCCGCGGTGCCGACCAGCGCAAACGGCTCGTGGTCGTGGGCGCGGAGGTCCGCGAGCGTCGCGTCGAGCGCCGAAACGTCGATCCGTCCCTCGTCGTCGGTCGCCACGGTGACGACGGCGTTCTCGCCGAGCCCGAGGTGGTGTGCGGCCTGCTTCGCGGTGAAGTGTGCGGCGTCCGAACAGAGCACCCGGAGCGAATCGGCGTTCGCGGGGAGTCCGTCGGCCTGCACGTCGTGGTCGAACCGGCGGCTACAACACCGGTCGCGAGCGAGCAACAGCGCCTGGAAGTTCGACTCCGTGCCGCCGCTGGTGAAGACGCCGTCCCCGTCGGCCGGGAGGTCGAACAGGTCACAGAGGGCGTCGACGACGCGTTCTTCGAGCACCGTCGCGGCGGGTGCCTGGTCGAACGAGTCGAGCGACTGGTTCGCCGCGGTCAACAGCGCCTCGGCGGCGAGTCCGGGTATCATCGGCGGGCACTGGAGGTGGGCCACACAGCGGCCGTTCGACGGGTCGACGGAGTGTGCGAGCACGCGCTCGCCGACCTCCTCGAGGGTCGCATCGAGGCCCACGCCGGTCTCCGGGATGACGGCGTCGTCGAACCGTTCGGCGAGGACGTCCGGTGAGTGGCCCGAATAGGGGTTCTCCCCGTCGACGACGCTTTCGAGGACGGTCTCGGTCGCCGCTTCCATCGCCTCGCGGTAGGCGGCGTTGCCCGCGTCGCTCCCGAGGAACAGCTCGTCGGGCGTCACGCCGTCACCTCCCGCCGCGACCGTTCGTCCGTGACGGCCGCCACCGCCTCCTCGAAGACCGCGGCGATCTCGTCGACCTGCGCCCTCGTCACGACCAGCGGCGGGAGGAATCGCGCAGTGGCGTCCCCCCGGCCACCGCGTTCGACGACGAGGCCGCGCTCGAAACACGCCGTCTGGACGGCCTCCGCGAAGTCGCCGTCCGGGGTGTGCGGTCCGGGTCCCTGCCACTCGGTCCCGTGGTCGACGAACTCGACCCCGAGCATGAGTCCGCGTCCGCGAACGTCGCCGACGGCCTCGAAGCGGTCGGCCGTCGCTTCGAGCGCCCCGCGCAGTCGGGCACCGACGTCCGCGGCGTGTTCCGCGAGGTCGTTCTCTAGGACGTAGTCGATGGTCGCCTCGCCCGCCGCCATCGCGAGCTGGTTGCCACGGAAAGTGCCCGCGTGGGCACCCGGTTCCCAGACGTCGAGCGACTCGTCGTAGACGACGACTGCGAGCGGGAGCCCGCCGCCGATGGCCTTCGAGAGCGTGACGACGTCGGGGACGATGTCGGCGTGCTCGAAGGCGTAGGTCTCGCCCGTGCGGCCGAGACCCGTCTGGATCTCGTCGAGGATCAGCGGGATATCGCGTTCGCGTGTCATCCGCCGCATCTCCCGGAGCCACCCGTCGGGGGCGGGAACCGACCCACCCTCGACCTGGATCGGTTCGAGGATCATCCCGGCGGGGTCGGTGATCCCGCTTTTGGGGTCGTTGAGGAGGTGCTGCACGTACCGGCTGGCGAGCCGGTGGCCCTCCTCGCCCGCGACGCCGAACGGCGGACGGTAGTTCGAGGGATACGGGAGGTGATGAACCTCGCCCATCGAGCCGGAGAGTGCCTCCTTCGCGTCGGTATCGCCCATCAGACTGAGCGCCCCGCTGGTCATGCCGTGATAGGCACCCTGAAACCCCAGCACGCTTCGGTTCCCGGTGGCGGTCTTGACGAGCTTCAGCGCGGCTTCGACGGCGTCGGTTCCGGCGGGGCTACAGAACTGTACCTTCGCCCGGTCGGCGAACGCGTCGGGGAGGCTCTCGAACAGCGCGTCGACGAACCGTTCCTTCGTCGGCGTAGAGATGTCGAGGGTGTGGATCGGTCGGTCCTCGTCGATGACTCGCTCCATCGCCTCGACGACCCGGGGATGGTTGTGTCCCAGGGCGAGCGTCCCGGCCCCCGCGAGGCAGTCGTAGTACTCGTTCCCGTCCATGTCGGTGACGGTCACGCCCGTCGCCTCGCGGATGGCGAAGGGCAGGTGGCGCGGGTACGTTCGTGCGTTCGATTCGCGTTCGGATTGCCGCGTGAGGATGGCGCTGTTGCCCTCGTCGAGGTAGCTCAGGGCGGACCACTCCCTCGACCGATGGTTCCGCCGCCACGTCCCGTTCGGTGGGTCGTCGGATACATGCAGTTCTTTAGGCAGCCCTAAAAGCAATAAGAACTTCGAATTTTTGGCTACCCTAAATCTGCTGGCCGGCGGGTTCTCGGGGCTGGGAGACGGAACCCGCAGAGGACCGGTCAGAACGGAGGTTATCGGGTTTCGGTGCACGAACGGGGAGCCGCTCTCGTCCCCGCTCCGGGAGTCGAACCCTGGTCGGTACGATATCCGACACGTCCGTGTGACCCACGGGGACGAACGGCCGAAACAAAACTCGCTCTCGAACGTTCGTCGTGACTCCGACGAGGACGTTCGAGGGGATCCGACGGCAGGGTTATGCCCGGCGGTGGCCTGTCGGACGG